>NZ_JBEPWD010000008.1:35205-49286 GCF_041642575.1 Salegentibacter sp.
TCAGGGTTATAGTAATTTCCCTGATCTACGAGGATGTTCCAATGATCAAAACCTTCCGGTAAGCCGTGAAGATGCCATTTTCCCACCAAAGCAGTTTGGTAACCAACTTCTTTAAGGTATTTCGGGAGGGTGGCTTGTGAGCCGTCAAAAACATCACCATTCATTCTAAAACCATTTATGTGGCTGTGTTTTCCGGTTAGAATAACTGCCCTGCTTGGCCCACAAATGGAATTAGTGCAGAAGTTATTATTGAACTTCACTCCATTTTGAGCAATGCGATCAATATTTGGAGTTGGAGCAAGTTGACTTACAGGGTGGCCGTATGCACTTATTGCCTGGGTCGCATGGTCATCGGTCATTATAAAGACTATGTTAGGTCTTTCAGGAGATTCCTCTTTTGATTCCTCCTGTTTTTGTTTACAGGAAAAAAGGAGAAATCCTAGTAGGAGGACTGCGAAAATCTTTTGAAATGATTTTTGTCTTAGCATTCGGCGAAGTTTAGTTGATTATTTTGCTATCAAATTTCATCAAAAATACAAAAAGCTTGTATTTTTGATGAAATTAAGACTACAACAAAAACTGCACAGAAATGTTTAAATAGATGAAAATTAGGTTGATATATAGTTTATTATTGGTAATGTTGATGAATCTAAGCGGTTTTTCTCAACAGCTCACACCACCTATACAAAACTATTCTTCGCGGGATTATGAAGCTGCCAGCCAGAACTGGGATATAGATATAGACGAGCAGGGGATTATCTATGTGGCCAACAACCAGGGATTACTGAGTTATGATGGGCAACGCTGGAAATTACATAGCTTAAAGACCGGCTCTATTATCAGATCTGTTTACACACGCCAGGACAGAATATATACAGGCTCCTATAAAGAATTTGGCTATTGGTCACGGGATATCACCGGGAGTTTAAAATACAACTCCTTAATTCATCTTTTAGATGAAGATCTTCTGAACAGTGATGAGTTCTGGGAAATTCTCTCATATAAGGATGCGATCTATTTTAGGTCTTTTGGTGCTATTTATAAATATGAGCATGATAGCATTGAATTGGTAAAGAATGTAGTTACCAATAAAATGACTGTTTTTAATAACCGCCTATTAATCGCAACAGGAGAGTCTGGTTTACAATATTTGGATGAGGATGGAGAGATGGAAGCCTTACCTAATCAAGATATTTTGGAAGGAAAAACCATAATTGATGTCGAGGTTAACGGTGAAAACTTATTGATTGGAACTAGAGAAGCTCTGTATGAATTTGATGGTGAAGCATGTCGTCTTTTCAAAGATGATATTTTGAATGCTGATCTCAACCGATTTGAATTAAATCATATTTTGGTGCTCCCTAATGAAGAAATTGTATTAGGAACCGTGAAGAACGGGATAATTCATTATAACCAGGCAGAAGGGACTTACCGGCTTTATAACAGGCATCACGGTTTGCAAAATAATACTGTGTTGCGCATGGTTGAAAATAATGGCAAAATCTGGTTAAGTCTTGATAACGGGGTGGATATGGTTAATCTGAAATCCCCGATTGAATATTTTACAGACGACACCGGTGAGTTGGGGGCGGTATATGATCTGGAATTTTTTAATGAGAAGTTATATTTAGGCAGTAATACCGGGGTTTACCGATTCGTGGAAGATGAACTTGAACTAATAAGAGGTTCTGAAGGCCATACCTGGAATCTTGAGGTCCTGGATGAGGTTTTGTATGCTAATCACAACACCGGCACTTTCATAATAGAAGAAAATTCTTTTCAGCCGATAGAGGATCGCACGGGAAGTTTTAAAATATATAATTCTTATAATACCGGGAACGAAAAATTAGTGGCAACCTATACCGGAATTACACGGGTAAATGAGGATAATATTGCTGAACCAATAGAGGGAATTAATTTTCCAGTGCGTGAGATATTATTCCAGGAATCATCCAGTCTTCTGGCAGCCCACCCTTATGAAGGGATTTTCAGGATTAATTTTGACCCAGACTACAATGGTGTTCTTTCCGTGGAAAAACTTAGGGATATAGACGGAAAAGGTCACTACAATGCTGATATCTTCCGCATTAATGATCAGCTTGCAATTTTTAATCGTGGGAAATGGTACAGGTATAATAGTTTTACCCGGGACCTCGAACATTTGAAAGAGCTGGAGAATTATAAAAATAATAAACTTTTGTTTTATGACACTGCGGGTTACTGGTTTACTAACACTAGGGAGAATTCCCTGGTTTTTACCGATTTAAAGAGGGATATTGTAAGAGTTGCCTCATCTAAGATCAAGGACAGGCTTGTTAAGAATTATGAGAAAATTATTAGAACGAGTGATTCTGTTTATTATGTAGCTCTTAATGATGGTTTTGCCCGGATCAACCTGAAGGAATTGATCCGAAGCCGAAACCGGGAACAGCTTAGTCAGCCCATTATCCGGGGTTTTTCAGATATCAATCAGCGATATGATCTTTCCGTGAAGCCTGAAGTTCCTTATAACATGGCCAGGGATATTCTTGTGCAAACCGCTTTGCCCGTTTCAGATGCTGCCGGGATGCATTATGAGCTTATTGGTGAAGATACTTTACAGGGGAAAGTAGAGAATGGCGTGCTTAATTTTCAAAACCTCAGACATGGAGATTATAAACTAAACCTGTTTGCGATTAGTCCGCAAAAAGGGGCCTCTGCCAAAACTTCTTTTCCATTTAAGGTAAGTCCACCCTGGTATCTTTCCGGGTTAATGAAGTTTCTGTATATACTGATGTTTCTTGGCCTGATTGGGCTTATTTACTGGTTTAATCAACTTAAATTAAAAAAACAGCAGCTGTTGCTGGAGCAAAAATTTGAGAAGGACCACGAGGAACGGCTTAATCAACTGGAAAAACAGAGATTGATGAATGAGATCACTTTAAAACGTAAAGAACTCGCTAATACAACCATGGTAGCTGCTAAAAAGAATGAAGTACTTATGGAGATCCAGGGGGAATTAAATAAGGATAAGAACAAGTTCACAAATCAATTCCGATTAAAGCATATTATGAATAAGATCAACCGGGCTATTAAGAATAAGGATGAATGGCAGGTTTTTGAGACCAACTTTAATGAGGTTCATGAAGATTTTTTTAAAGACCTTCTGGAAACTTATCCGCAGCTCACCAATAAAGATCTGAAATTGTGTTCTTACCTTAAAATGAATTTAACCTCTAAAGAAATTGCTCCATTAATGGGAATTTCGGTACGAGGAGTAGAGGTCCATCGATACAGATTACGTAAGAAAATGGGATTGGACAATAAGGAAAATTTAACAAATTTCCTTATTAAGAACTTTTAAAAAGCCCTTATTAGCCTCTAAAAACTACTACTACATTACTACATCATAAGCATAAATATTCTTTAAAATTTTACTTCAAAAATTGTTTAAAATACTGTTTATCAGTATCTTAAATCGTTAAATTTCATGATGTAGTCATAGTGTACTACAACGTTTTCGTAAAACTGAACTAAGGCTGTATCTTTCTGTGAAATTCAGTTAAAAACCGAACGTATGAAATTTAAAATTTTTACTCTTTTTGTCTTCTTATTTTCTCTTTATGGGAATGCACAGGATACAAAAACAATTAGCGGGGTAATCGTAGACCCTACTGACATGCCTCTTCCGGGGGCCGAAGTGAAAGTTATCGGAAAAAATATTTTTTCAATAACCGACTTTGATGGAAACTTCACGCTGGAAAACGTGGAGGAAGGCGATGTCTTTAGAGTGACATTTCTAGGTTTTAAACCTCAGGAAATCACCATTTCCACAGAGGATACTTATAATGTTACTCTTGAAGAAGATGCCGGTCAACTGGAAGAAGTTGTGATTGTAGGATATGGTACTCAGAAAAAAAGAGACCTCACCGGTTCTATTGCAACTATAGAAGCTGAAGAAATCGAAAAAACTCCTACCTCGAACGTAATGCAATCCCTGCAGGGTAAAGTTTCAGGGGTGCAAATTGTTAATTCCGGTTCTCCCGGAGATTCTCCTACCGTAAGAATTAGAGGTCTTGGTACCTTTGGTGATGCTACTAATGTCTTATACGTTGTAGATGGAGCGCTTTACGATAATATAGACTTTCTTAATACAAAGGATATAAAATCTGTGAATGTGTTGAAAGATGCTTCTTCCTCTGCCATATATGGAGTGCGGGCTGCAAACGGAGTAGTTATCATTGAAACTAAATCAGGTAGAAAAAACCAGAAAATTCAGTTTGAGTATGACGGGTATACCGGGATTCAGCGTGCCCAAAATGTGGTGAAACTTGCCAATACCGAACAATTTTACACCATGGCACAGGAATCGGGCTCACAGGCCGATATCAATTTTATTGAAAATGCCATTCAGCGTTATGGACGTAGCCGAATTAATCCAAACGTGCCTGCTGTTAATACCGACTGGTATAAGGAAATCCTGCGGGAAGGTTTAATCCAGAATCATAGTATTTCCGCAAGTGGAGGTGGAGAAAAAGCGTCTTATGCTGTAGGAGCTAACTATACCGACCAGGAAGGAGTTTTGGATATGAAGAACAATTATGAGCGTTTCAATATTCGTTCTAAAATTGACGTAGATGTCACCGATCGTCTTAAAGCCGGGGTGAACTCGATCTTTAGTAATGCTACTAAATTCACTCCTGAAAATGGTGCATGGTTTAGAGCTTATTTTGCTGTTCCCGTCATGCCGGTAATTGATGAACTCAATACCGAAGCTGGTCCAATTCCATATTCCAACGCACAGCTTTTGGGATACCGGGGGACTCAGAACCCATTTCAGGACATGTCGTATAATGAAAACAGGCAGAAAATAAGAAAGTTACTTACTACTATGTATCTTCAGTATGACATTATTGAAGATAAGCTGGATTTCAAAACAACCTACAGCCATGATTATTCCAGTTTAGAAAACCGAGATGTAAACTTACCATATACTCTTGGAAACAACTTTGAAAGAAGATCCAGTATTAGAAGAGAGAATAATAACTTCTCCAATCAGTTTTGGGATAATGTGCTCACCTATGATGATAGTTTTGGAGATCACGATCTAACTGTAATGCTTGGTGCTTCCTATAGAGATGAGGCAAGCAATACTTTCTCTGCTACAGGATTTGATATTTCAGGGATTGACCTGGAAACCAGCTGGTACCTGGATTTTGCCGATCGGGATTCCTTTAGTAACAATGTAAACGAAAGAGGCGTAAGATTCTACGGCGTTTCCTATTTTGGTAGAGTTGCTTATGATTATAAAGATAAATATCTTTTATACGCCACTTTAAGGGCTGATGGTTCTTCTAAGTTCACCTTAGATCCATGGGGATATTTCCCTTCTGTAGGTTTAGGTTGGGTTATATCTGATGAAGAATTTCTTGCTGATAATGAATTTCTTGATTTTCTTAAGTTGAGAGCCAGCTGGGGAAAACTTGGGAACGATAATGTTGCCGCCAGTGCCGGATCAAATACTATAAATGTTATTACTACGCCAATAGGAGACAATCCGCGTACAGGTTTAACATCCACCAGTGTATTTTCTAATAATACATGGGAAGTGATCGAAGAGAAAAACTTTGGGTTGAACCTTCAGACATTTGACAACAGATTATCTATAGATGCTGATTATTATATAAGGGATACTCATGATGCGATCCTACCGGTATATATTCCTATTGTAAACCGAAGTGTGGACAGAAACTCGGGTGTTATTCGAAATGAAGGTCTGGAATTAAGCGCTAACTGGAGTCACCAGGTTTCTGATGATTTTAGTTATAGAATTGGGGCCAATTTCACCACCCTTAAAAACGAAGCTATAGAGATTGAAGATGAAGCCGGGTATATAGATTCCGGCTCAGCTGAATTTCGCCAGCGTACAACTCTGGGAGGACCTTTACTTGGTTTCTATGGCTACGAGAGGATAGGAGTATACCAGAATCAACAACAAATAGACAATGATCCAATAGCCTTGGAAAATGATCTGGAACCCGGAGATCTGATTTACAGAGATCAAAATGGGGACGGAGTGATAGATGATTCAGACCGGGTTATACTAGGTTCATTCCTCCCTGAATATACCTTTGGAGGTAGTGTAGGAGTGAACTATAAGGCATTTGAGTTTTCTATGGACGTCTACGCGCAAACAGGTAATAAGATCCTTAACCGAAAAAGAGGGGAAATTATTTTTACCCAGGATACCAATATGGATGCTGATCTTGCGATTAACAGATGGCACGGAGAAGGAACCAGTAATAGTTATCCATCATCTGCCGGACTGCGCAAGGCCTGGAACCAGAGATTAAGCGATTTTTGGGTTGAGGATGGAGACTTCTTCAGGATTCAGAATGTGCAGGTAGCTTATAATATAGAAGCCGAAGGTCTCCCACAAACCAGAATTTATTTCACTGCAGAAAAACCGGTGTCCATTTTTGACTATAACGGTTTTAACCCTGAAGTTTCTAATGGTGTAGACAGACAAACCTATCCGGTACCTGCTATTTACACTCTGGGTGTTAATTTAAAATTCTAAAAAGATTATTATGAAAAATTATAAAAGCATAAAAATAATTCTTCTTTCCTTAATGGTAGGATTAGGACTAAGTTCGTGCCATGACAAACTGGATGTTCGGGAAGGACAATTAAATACTGGAGATCTGGACTATACCGATTCCAGTTTAATGATTCAGCCTCTAATTGGAGCTTATTATGAATTAGCCACCCGGGGCTGGGAAGAGCCTCTGTTGCTTGGAGTAAGAGGGGACGATGTGAATGCCGGAGGTTTAGGTGACCAGCAACCTTTTGCTGATACCGATATGTACTCATATGATAGGGGATACTGGATGTACAACTCACTATGGAATGTGCATTATAATGATATTATCAATATGAATACAGCTATCCTGCAATTGGAAAATTTTAAAGAATTTACCGATGAAGCAGATACCCAAAAGGCTGATCAATATATTGCCGAAATCATGGTGATCAGGGCTTGGTTGCATTTTAACCTGGCCAGGGTTTGGGAAGATGTGTTCATTATTACTTCCAATCAACCTGAAGAGGAACTGGAAAAGGGAGTTTCTTCAAAAGAAGAAATGATGCAATTTATTTCAGATGAAATGGATTTTGCAATAGAAAACCTTCCGGATCTAAGACCAAATGAAAGAACCGATATTCAGGGTGGGGTTACCAGCTATACTGCCTACGCCTTAAAAGCACTCGCACACCAGGAACTTGGTAATCATCAGGAAGTCGCAGATGCGGCTGGAGAGATCATAGGCTCAGGAAAATTTGAACTCTTTCCCGATTTTTATCAGCTTTTCAAAAATCCGGGGGAGTTGAGTAATGAAAATTTATTTGAACTGCAATATTCAGATTACGGAACTCCATCAGGAGATGCGCTTTATCATAACTTTGCTCCATTTGGTCCTCAGAATTGGACGCCTGAAAGAGAAAATGCTCAGAGTGGCTGGGGCTTCTATGAACCAAGTCTTAAATTTATCAAATTTATGCTGGATAGGGATGAGGAAGTTAGATTACAAACCAGTGTATTATTTACCAACCGCGGAATTGCAGAGTTGGAAGAAGATGGTTATACCGACCTTCCGTCTTTTGTAAACAACGAAACCCCTTCAGGAGATGTGATCAACGATTTTGAAAGAGCGATATTCTCTAGCGGGAAACATTACCTGCCGTCAACTCAATTAACCGATGGTAGAAACAATTACGGCGCCGGGAAGAATTTAATTCTTATTCGTTATGCTGAAATTCTTCTTATGTATGCTGAGGCTGTAACCCTTGGAGCTAACGCCCCAAGTATCTCTGCTGATGAGGCTGTGAACCTGGTTAGAAACCGTGCAGGAATGCCTTCAATTAGCGGGGTAACTCACGAGCAGGTACTGGATGAAAAATTTGCAGAGTTGGCTATGGAATGGGGGATTAGGTATTTTGATATGATTCGCCATGATAATTATGGAGAATTGAGCTATGACGGCAGAACCTTTTCGGCGGAGGATGAATATTTGCCATATCCTCAGGCGCAGGTAGATGCATTACCTCTTGGGGCAAATGCAATAATGAATTCAATTTTAAATCAGCAAAACTAGTAGGTATGAAAAACTATTTAAAATCTTCAATAGGTCTTTTGTTGCTCGTTATAGGTTTTGCCTCCTGCGAGTATGATGGAATAGATCCGCTTACCCAGATAGATCCGGGGCCCGATGAGGGAGCACCAGAGATCAATATTCAATCTCCTTCTGATGGAGCAACTATTCAGGTTCCCGAGCCTGTTGCCTCTGTAAATATCCGCTTTGAAGTAATAGACGATATTGAAGTCGATAATATCGAAGTGTTGGTAAACGGAAACCAGATTGCAACTTATGATGACTTTCTTGATTACCGTATCGTAAAAGAGGAAATTGTTTTTGACGAGGTCACCAACGGTGAACATACCCTAACCATCAATGCCACGGATATCGCAGGAAATACTACCACAAAGACGGTTAATTTCAGTAAGGAGCCTCCATATACACCTAGATATGCAGGGGAATTCTTTTATATGCCATTTAATGGTGATTTTATGGAACTCGTTAATATCTATGAGGCTGACGAAACCGGAAATCCCGCCATAACCGGAAATTCTTATCTGGGGTCGGGAGCTTATTTTGGAGTTGCAGATTCGTATATCGATGTGGAATTGAATGAAGAAGATCTGGGAAGTGAATTCAGTGGTGCTTTCTGGTATAAGATGAGTGCAGAAGAAGACCGCGCAGGAATTCTGGTGGCAGGTGCTGAAGGATCTGGGGCGGATGAAAATCGTGAGCAAGGTTTCAGACTATTTAGAGAAGGTTCTGCCGATTCGCAAACTATTAAGCTAAATGTAGGTAATGGAGACGGTGAGAGCTGGAACGATGGTGGAACCATTGATGTTGACGGAGAATGGATGCATATTGCTTTCAGTATAACTCCTTCCGAAACTATCCTGTACGTTAACGGAATGCCGTTAAGAACGGGAGCAATGGCCGGAGAGATAGACTGGACAGGAGTTGAGCAATTAACAATTGGTGCAGGTGGAGAGGCATTTAGTTATTGGGATCATAGATCGGATGTAAACAGTGTTATTGATGAACTAAGGTTATTTAACCGTGAATTAACCCAGGCTGAAATCCAGGACTTGATCAATGCTTCTTCAGTAACTCTTGATATGCCTTTTGATGGCAACTATAATGATTTGGTAGCCAATCGTGAAGTAACCGAAGTTGGTTCTCCAGGTTTTGCCGGAGAAAGCGTTTCAGGAAGTAATGCCTATGCTGGTGCAGAAGGAGCCTACTTAATGATGCCTTCAGATGGATTACTGAGCGAAGAATTTAGTGCCACTTTTTGGTATAAGGTGAATGCCAGCCCAGATCGTGCAGGAATTATCACCATTAGCCCTGAAGATGAAGACAATCCTGATGCTCAGAATAACAGAACCAGCGGATTCAGATTATTTAGAGAAGGAAATGCCGAGGAACAACGAATTAAAGCTAATGTTGGAAATGGTTCAGCAGATAGCTGGAACGATGGTGGTGTAATTACGGTTGCAGATGGCGAGTGGGTACACGTAGCTTTTGTATTAACAGATTCTGAAAGCCGAATTTATCTGGATGGCGAACTGGTGAATACCGGTGATGTTTCGGGTGGAGTAGACTGGACCGGAACCGATATAGTTTCCATTATGTCTGGTGCTCCAAGATTCACCGAATGGAACCACCTGTCAGACCAGAGTTATATGGACGAACTGCGTTTCTATAATAAGGCCCTTACCCAGGAAGAGATACAGGCTGCAATGGCCAATTAAAGATAATTCCGGTACTTGATAAGAGTGCCGGAATCCTTTTCCTCTCTGGAGTCGCCCGGGGAGAATAATAGTATGCGATATTTTGATGAAAATACCGGAATTAAGAATTATTTCAAACCGGATTAGAGATGTTTAGAAGCTTATATTTTATTGGATTAATGTTGATCATAATTTCTTGTTCCAGTGATGATGGGCCGGGATACGAAGAGCCATATATTCCTGGTCCTGAAGAAGAGCGGTTAGGTGATGAGGAACTTCTGGAAAAGGTTCAGGAACAAACCTTTAAATATTTCTGGAATTTTGCTGCACCTAATTCCGGTCTCGCCAGGGAACGTTCCCAGCAGGATGCCTATGGAGGTCAGGGAAGAAATATAGTTACCATCGGTGGGTCGGGCTTTGGCCTGGCAGCTTTTCCGGTTGCCGTAGAACGCGGATGGATAAGCAGGAGCGAGGCCGTACAACGCCTTCAGAAGATCCTTGATTTTCTGGAAGAAGTTCCCACCTATCATGGTGCGTTTTCGCATTGGTATCTTGATGATACCGCGCAAACCCAGGCGTTCGGTGATCTTGATGATGGGGGAGATCTTGTGGAAACTGCATTTTTAATGCAGGGACTTTTGATCGCCCGACAATATTTTTCTGCAGAAACAGAAATTACTGATCGAATCACAACCTTATGGGAGGCTGTAGAATGGGACTGGTACACCCAGGGCGAAAATGTTCTTTACTGGCATTGGTCACCCAACTACAATTTCCAAAAAGATCTGAAAATCCAGGGATGGAATGAATCGCTCATAATTTATGTGTTAGCAGCTTCGTCACCTACACATCCAATCGAAGAAGAGGTTTACCACCAAGGTTGGGCTTCTAATGGGAATATGGTAAATAACCGACAGTATTACGGGATAGATCTCCCGCTGGGACCTGCTTATGGTGGGCCACTCTTTTTTGCACATTATTCTTTTATAGGTTTGGATCCCCGAAACCTGAGCGATCAGTATGCTAATTACTGGGACCAAAACAAGGCACATACTTTAATTCATTATAACTACGCCATAGATAATCCTAAAGGTTTTGAAGGCTATGGAGAAAATAGTTGGGGATTTACTGCCAGCGACAATTACCAGGGCTACTCGGCCCACAGCCCGGCAAACGATCTTGGGGTAATTACCCCTACTGCGGCCCTATCATCTTTTCCATACACTCCAGAAGAATCTATGAAAGCCCTCCGCTATTTTTATGAGGAAATGGGAACAACACTTTGGGGGCCATATGGCTTTTATGATGCCTTTTCTGAAGAAGAAAATTGGGTAGCCGATGGCTATCTGGCCATAGATCAGGGACCTATTATTTCTATGATAGAAAATCACAGAACCGGATTACTTTGGGATCTATTTATGGGCGATGAGGAAATCCAGAAAGGGCTCAGCCGATTAAACTTTAATTATTAAATAACCGAGAATCCAATTTTATATGAGCAATTTTAAAATCAGCCTACTCCTTCTAATATTTTTTGTTGGAGTAAGTTGTAAAAATGATAAAAAACCCAAAACTGAGGTTGCAGATATTCAGACCCTAAGTGACGAAGCATTGCTGGATACCGTGCAAAAACAGACCCTTAAGTATTTCTGGGATTATGCTGAACCAAATTCCGGAATGGCTCGTGAGCGTTATCACCCGGATGGAGAATATCCAAAAGATGATGCTCACGTAGTAACGACAGGAGGATCTGGTTTTGGGCTAATGGCGATTGTTGCAGGAATGGAACGGGAATGGATAGAGCGTGATTCGGCAGTAGCCCGTTTAGATAAGATCGCAGATTTCTTAGATAATGCACCGAGATTTCATGGGGTTTGGTCACACTGGTTAAACGGTGAAACGGGCGAAATTCAGGCCTTCAGTGAAAAAGATAATGGAGGTGATCTAGTGGAAACTTCATTTTTAGCACAGGGCTTTCTCGTGGTTCGTGAATATTTAAAGAACGGAAACGAAGAAGAAAAAGCGATTGCGGCAAAATATGATGAGCTTTGGAAAGGCATCGAGTGGGAGTGGTACACCAACAATAAAGACGGACTTTACTGGCACTGGTCACCAGATTATCAGTGGGAAATGGACTTTATGATTGAAGGCTATAACGAATGTTTAATAACCTATGTAATGGCCGCATCTTCTCCAGATCACGCTATTGAACCTGATGTTTATCACAAAGGTTGGGCCCGTGGAGGAGATATTGTTACCGATAAAGAAGCTTATGGGCTTCCTTTAATTTTAAAACATAACACTCGGGGCAACAAAGGAGGACCACTTTTTTGGGCGCACTACTCTTATCTTGGTCTTAATCCAACCGGACTTGAAGATCAGTACGCCAATTACTGGGATCTTAATGTCAATCATAGTTTGATCAATTACAATTACTGCGTAGAAAATCCGGAAGGTTTTGAAACCTACAGTAAAGATTCCTGGGGCTTGACGGCCAGCTATACCCGTAATGAAAATGACGGAATTGGTTATACTGCCCATTCTCCCGATGATGATAAAGGAGTGGTAGCGCCAACCGCGGCGGTAAGTTCAATCCCGTATACTCCGGAGGAGTCTCTCCGCGCAATTCGATATTTCTACGAAGAGCAAAAGGAGTTGCTTTGGGGCCCTGCAGGCTTTTACGATGCCTTTAGTCTGGAAGGAGAGGACTGGGCTGCAAAACGGTACCTGGCCATCGATCAGGGGCCGCAGGTGGTGATGATCGAAAATTATAGAACAGGGCTTATTTGGGACTTGTTTATGCAGGCTCCTGAAGTTCAGGAAGGTTTAGATAAATTAGGTTTTAATGTTTCAGATTAATTTGCATGAATAACTTACTAACATCTGTCAAAAACATTTGGAGTCTTACTTTCTCCCTCTTGGTATTCAGCTTTTCAGGTAATATGCTGGCTCAGGAAGAAGTTTTTGAATTTGTAGTGCTTCCCGACACCCAGACTTATGTTGAAGAATTTCCTGAAATCTATCTTCACCAGATGCGATGGTTAGCAAATAATGAAGACAGGTTTTCTTTTGCGCTTCACGTAGGCGATATCACCCAGAATAACAACGGAAAAGAATGGGATGTTGCTAAAAAAGGATTCAATATGATTCAGGGTAAAGTGCCTTATTCCTTTGCTTTAGGTAATCACGATATGGGAAGTGAAAGTGGGAAATTTGCTGATACCAGGAATACTTCATTAGCTAACGCCTATTTTACGGTTGAGGATTTTCCTGATCTTACAGCCTCTTTTCCGGAAGGGAAAGTAGACAATTTGCTAAGCGATTTTAAGATAGGTGACCAGGAATGGATGGTTCTTTCATTAGAGTTCGGACCCAGAAATAAAACCCTCACCTGGGCCAATGAGATGATTGCTGAAAACTCCGATCACAATTTTATTATAATAACCCACGCCCACATTTATGAAGATAGTACCCTTCACGATGGTGAAGATTTTTGGCTTCCTGAAAACTATGGTATAGGGGAAGATACCGGTGAAGAAGCCCCAAATAATGGCGGGCAGGTTTGGGAGAAACTGGTCAAAAAACACGATAATATTTCGATGGTGTTTTCCGGGCACATTCTTAAATCTGGAGTGGGAACTCTGGTAAGTGAAGGTGAAAAAGGAAATAAGGTGTACCAAATGCTTGCCAACTATCAGAAAGGTGTTGAGGGTTCAGAGAATGGCGGGAACGGATTTTTACGAATTATAAAAGTTGATTCGGAAAATCAACAAATTCACGTAAAAACCTATTCTCCATGGCTTGATGAATTTAAGGAAGAAAAAGAACATGATTTCTCATTTGAAAATGTACAATTGAAATAATCAGCAATAACCTCAGCGGGTACTTAATCTTTGAGGTTTTATATATAAAAAATGAAAAAAAGATTTTTATACATATTAGCGGTGTTCATTGTAATAATGTTGGTTCCGATTACGGTAGCAGCTCAAGATCAGGAAGCCTTTAAAAAAGAACAATTTATTAAAGATGGCTCCACTTTAAATTACCGCATTTTATTCCCGCAGGATTTTTCCGAAGAAAAAGAATATCCGGTGGTATTATTTTTACATGGTGCAGGGGAAAGAGGTGATGATAACGAGTCACAATTAACCCATGGCAGTGAATTATTTTTGAAGAATCAGGAGAAATTTCCGGCGATAGTTATTTTTCCGCAGGCCCCAAAAGAGGATTATTGGGC
>NZ_JBEPWD010000009.1:0-48592 GCF_041642575.1 Salegentibacter sp.
CTATTATTAGTGCAACCTTGCTAACTTTGTAGCTACAGCCAAATTGAAAAATTATGAGTAGCAACCCTAGAAAAAGGCGTGAAGCCCTGGTTTATCACGCTAAACCAAAACCTGGAAAAATTCAGGTAGTTCCCACCAAAAAATATTCCACCCAAAGAGATCTTTCTTTGGCTTACTCTCCGGGAGTGGCAGAACCCTGCCTGGAAATCGAGAAAGATAAAGAAAACGCCTATAAATATACTACGAAAGGTAATCTGGTAGCGGTTATTTCCAATGGTACAGCTGTTCTCGGCCTTGGCGATATTGGGCCTGAAGCTTCTAAACCGGTTATGGAAGGAAAAGGCTTACTCTTTAAGATCTTCGCCGATATTGATGTTTTTGATATCGAAGTGGACACAAAGGATGTAGATAAATTTATTGAAACAGTAAAGAACATTGCTCCCACTTTTGGAGGTATTAATCTGGAAGATATTAAAGCTCCGGAAGCTTTTGAAATTGAAAGAAGATTAAAAGAAGAGCTCGATATTCCCGTCATGCATGATGACCAGCATGGTACTGCCATAATCTCTGCTGCCGCATTGCTCAATGCACTGGAACTTTCTAAAAAGAAACTGGAAAAGGTAAAGATCGTAATTAATGGTGCCGGTGCAGCTGCAATTTCGTGCACCAAATTATATAAAGCCTTTGGTGCTAAACCCGAGAATATTGTAATGCTCGATAGTAAAGGGGTGATTAGAAAAGACAGGCCTAGTCTTTCTGAAGAAAAAGCTGAATTCGCTACTTCCCGCAAGATTGATACTTTAGAAGAAGCCATGAAAAATGCTGATGTATTTGTAGGGCTTTCTGTGGCAGATATAGTTACTCCGGAAATGCTTAAAAGTATGGCTAAACGGCCTATCGTTTTTGCGATGGCAAATCCCGATCCCGAGATCGATTATGATCTGGCCGTTTCTACCAGAAAAGATCTGATCATGGCAACCGGCCGAAGTGATCATCCTAACCAGGTTAACAATGTCCTTGGTTTCCCCTTTATTTTTAGGGGTGCTCTTGATGTAAGATCCACCAAGATCAATGAAGAAATGAAAATGGCCGCAGTTAAGGCTTTAGCCGAATTGGCTAAAGAATCGGTTCCTGAGCAGGTAAATATTGCCTATGGGGAAACCCGAATGAATTACGGCCCGGAATATATAATTCCAAAACCATTTGATCCAAGGCTCATCGCCAGGGTTCCTCCGGCAGTAGCGCGTGCTGCAATGGAAAGTGGTTGCGCAAGATTCCCTATTACCGATTGGGAGAGGTATGAGGAAGAGCTTCTGGAGAGAATGGGTAGTGACAATAAGATTACCCGCTTACTTTTGAACCGGGCTAAAATGAATCCTAAACGTGTTGTTTTCGCCGAAGCTGATCACCTGGATGTTCTTAAGGCTGCCCAAATTGTAAATGATGAAGGAATCGCTATTCCTATCCTGCTTGGTAGAAAGGAAGTAATCCAGGAACTTATGCATGAGATAGATTTTGATGCCGATGTAGAAATTCTCGATCCAAAATCAGATGAACAGAATGAAAAACGTAAATCATATGCTGAAGTTTACTGGAAGACCCGTCGTCGCAGTGGCGTAACTTTTTACGATGCGGAAAATTTTATGCGAATGCGGAATTATTTCGCTGCCATGATGGTAAATACCGGAGATGCTGATGCGTTGCTTTCTGGTTATTCCAGGGCATATCCCACAGTGGTAAAACCTATGCTTGAGCTTATTGGAATGGCAAAAGGAGTTAGTCGCGTGGCGGCAACAAATCTTATGAATACTTCACGAGGGCCTTTGTTTATTAGTGATACCTCTATAAATATAGATCCTCCAGCGAAAGACCTGGCTAAAATTGCTCAGATGACTGCGCGGACCGTTCAACTTTTTGGACTGGATCCGGTGATTGCCATGATCTCTTATGCGAATTTCGGGTCATCCAAGGATCCGCACGCAAAAAAGGTAAAGGATGCAGTGAAATATTTGCATCGCTGGCACCCAGAATTAAAGGTGGACGGGGAATTACAAATAGATTTTGCTTTAAATCGCGAAATGCTTCAGAGTAAATTTCCATTCTCTAAACTGGCAGGTAAAAAGGTGAATACGCTAATTTTTCCAAACCTTGATTCAGCAAACAGCAATTACAAAATGCTTAAAGAGCTAAACCATGCCGATTCTATTGGTCCTATCATTATGGGTATGAAGAAACCTGTTCATATCCTTCAGCTTGGAGCAAGTGTGGAAGAAATGGTGAACATGGCGGCTGTGGCCGTTGTAGATGCCCAGGAAAAGGAGAGGAAACTACAAAAAGAGGATAAGTAGAGAGGTTGTGTTATGCCCGTCATGTAGGAGGTTTCGGGCTTAAGTTAATTTCACTACATTTGATTTCTAAGCTTGAATTAATTTATGATTCATCATTTAAAGGGGCAATTGGTCGAGAAATATCCCACGCATATTGTGGTTGATTGTAACGGCGTAGGTTATTTTATAAATATTTCTTTAAATACTTTTGCTCAACTCCCCGATTCAGAAGCGGTACATATCTATACCCATTTGCAGGTAAAGGAAGATTCTCACACCCTATATGGTTTTAGTGACAAATACGAGCGGGAGATCTTCCGGTTATTGATCTCTGTTTCGGGAGTAGGGACGAGTACTGCAAGAACAATGTTGTCTTCCCTGGAACCCGGGCAGGTAAGGGATGCCATAGCCACAGCCGATGTAGCTACTATTCAAAGTGTAAAAGGTATTGGTGCGAAAACGGCCCAACGCGTTATTTTAGACCTGAAAGACAAGATCCTGAAAGTGCAGGGAGGGGATGAAATTTTTGTTTCCCAGGACAATACAATAAAAGAAGAAGCGTTATCAGCTTTAGAAACCCTGGGCTTTGCCCGAAAGCAAGCAGGGAAAGTCATAGACAAGATTTTAAAGGATTCTACTAGCCCTACCGTAGAGTCCCTTATAAAACTGGCGCTCAAAAACCTGTAGAAATTGAAGAACAATTACTTGAAATTGTCACCTTCGGTCCCGCTTGCCTTACTGTTGTTGTTGGTAATTTCGACTAATGTATCAGGACAGGAGACTCCGCAGGACACCACCCAAACCGGATATGATTTGGGCACAATTTCATTGCCCGATCCTGAGAGTTTTTCTTCCCAGTATGAATACGATCCCATTTTAAACCGGTATATTTTCCGTGAGAGTATCGGGAACATTCGTTTGTCACAACCTCTTATCCTTACTCCTGAAGAATTTGAAGAACTCGTTCTTAGGGAAGAAATGCAGAATTATTTTAAGCTTAAGGGGGATGCCCTTGCCGGAAATAAAGAAGGAGCTGAGGAAATACAGAGAGATATGTTGCCGGATTTTTATGTAAACTCCGGCTTTTTTGAAAGTGTTTTTGGCGGAAGTGAAATAGATATTGTACCTCAGGGTACGGTGGAGATGGATATGGGACTGCTTTTTACCAAACAGGATAACCCGGCTTTTTCTCCCCGAAACCGAAGGAATCTAACCTTTGATTTTGATCAGCGCATCAGCTTGAGCTTACAGGGGCAGGTAGGAGAACGATTGGGAATTATCGCCAATTACGATACCGAATCTACCTTCGATTTTCAAAACCAATTAAAACTGGAATATACACCTAATGAGGATGATATTATCCAGAAGATCGAAGTAGGTAATGTAAATATGCCTCTTAATAATGCCTTGTTGCAGGGTGCGCAAAGCCTCTTCGGGTTTAAAACCGAACTGCAATTTGGAAAAACGAGAATTACCGGAGTCTTTTCTGAACAAAAATCAGAGCGAAGGACGGTGAATGTTGAAGGGGGAGCCACTATTGAAGACTTTGAGAAATTTATCCTGGAATACGATCAGGATCGTCATTTTTTTCTCGCTCATTATTTTAGGGATCATTATGATGAAGCCTTAAAGGATTATCCCTTTATAAATTCCAATATTCAAATACAGCGAATTCAGGTTTGGGTGACTAATCGTACCAATAATACTCAAAACCTTCAGGACACCCGTAATATTGTTGGAATCCAGGATCTGGGAGAAACTTTTGTCGAGGGAAACATCGGATTAAATAATCCGCCAGCAGGATTTTTTAATCAGCCTGGAGGCGCTTTCCCTGAAAACAGCAATAATGATTTTAATCCCTTGGGAATTAGTGGCGCAGCAGAATCGGTGCTTACTCCAGCAATCAGAGACATTTCCAGTGTAGAAAGCGGTTTTGGGGGCGTACAGGTTTCAGAAGGAACCGATTATATCAAACTCGAAAATGCCCGACAGTTAAAGTCGAATGAATACACCCTGAATACACAATTGGGTTACATATCCCTGAACCAGCGCTTAAGCAATGATGAGGTACTTGCGGTAGCTTTTCAATTTACCGCCAATGGAGAAGTGTATCAGGTAGGTGAATTCGCCAACGATGGGATAGATGCTACCGGAACAGCCTCAACTGAAGAACCCGGCGAAGAACCTGAACAGGATAACAATACGCGTTCGAACAAGAATCTGGTGGTGAAACTACTTAAAAGTACTATCACCAATGTGAATGAGCCTATCTGGGACTTGATGATGAAGAATATTTACAGCCTGGGAGCTTATGAACTCGAAAGGGAGGATTTCAGATTAAATATTCTTTATACCGATCCACAGCCATTAAATTATATTAAAGCGGCCGGGGATGGTTCTACTCCCTTGCCAGAAGATGTAGAGGAAACCTCACTTTTGAGGGTTTTCAATCTGGATAAACTTAATATCAACAATGATCCTATCACCGGTGGGGATGGCTTTTTCGATTACGTTCCGGGAATAACAATAGATCCGAGAAACGGGAATGTGATATTTACCACCGTTGAACCATTCGGGGAACATCTTTTCAAAGAACTAGATAACTCGCCGAATACCGGAACTGAAGATTATACCGATAAGGATACCTGGAATGCGAACCAGCGAAAATATGTTTTTCGTTCTCTTTATGAGACAACCAAAACCCAGGCAGAACAAGAGGAAGCAGAGAAAAATAAATTCCAGTTAAAAGGAAGGTATAAATCAGCAGAAGTTGAGGGAATCCCGATTGGGTTCAATCTTCCGCCGGGCTCTGTGACGGTTACCGCCGGAGGAAGGATCCTGCAAGAGGGTGTAGACTATGTGGTGAACTATGAACTTGGCCGGGTTCAGATTCTGGATGAAGGGCTGCTTGCTTCTAATATTCCTATTCAGGTAAACACTGAAAATAATGCACTCTTCGGGCAGCAAACTAAGCGGTTTACCGGAGTTAATGTTGAACATCTTTTTAATGAGAATTTTCTTGTAGGTGCAACTTTTCTTAATCTTAAGGAACGGCCATTAACACAGAAGGCGAATTATAGCTACGAACCTCTAAATAATTCGATCTTCGGGTTGAATTTAAATTACTCTACTGAAGTGCCTTTCTTCACCCGATTGGTGAATAAACTTCCGAATGTCGATACTGACGTGGAATCTAATTTCTCGGTGACCGGTGAGTTTGCCTATCTGCAACCCGGCTCTCCGGATATTAACGATTTTGGCGGAAAAACTACCACGTATATTGACGATTTTGAAGCTGCACAAACTACCATAGGAATTAACACTCCATTGAGCTGGGAACTTTCCAGCGTGCCTGTGGGATTTGGAGGAGAACTTTCCAACGGAGACATAAATGTTGGATTTAAACGCGCCAAATTGGCCTGGTATACTATTGATCCTATTTTCTATAGTAGTAGCCGTCCCGATGGAATAACCGATGCCGATCTTTCTTCCTACGCGACCAGACGGGTTTCTATGAGCGAGATTTTTCCTAATACCGATGTGGTACAAGGTCAGCCCATGGTGGTTTATACTATGGATGTAGCTTATTTCCCTGAAGAGCGAGGCCCCTACAATTTTAATCCTACCGCCTCGGGAGGTAATAATTTAACGAATCCGGGTGAAAATTTTGGGGGAATGATGCGCGGAATTAGTGCAACGAACTTTGAACAATCTAACGTTGAATTCATTGAATTCTGGGTGATGGATCCATATATTTATGAGGAGAACCGGGGGAATGCTGCCGGAAGTATAAACTTCAATCTTGGGAATATTTCAGAGGATGTTTTAAAAGACGGAAGAAAACAATATGAAAACGGACTTCCAAAAGACGGTGGGGATCGTAATACTATATCAACAAATTTTGGGAAAGTACCTGCAGATCAAGCCCTGGTTTATGCATTCGATTCTGAAGGCGAAGAACGTTTAAATCAGGATGTTGGTTATAATGGGCTTTCAGATGAAGAAGAAGCTTTAGAATTTCCTGAGTTCGGTAACCTGGAAGATCCTGCCGCCGATAACTACGAGTATTTTCTTGCCAGGGATGGCAGCATAGTGAATCGCTATCGCAATTATAATGGAGTAGAAGGTAACTCCCCGACCGATGTTGGTGATACCAACCGTGGAAATACTACTTTACCTACTACTGAAGATATCAATAGGGACAATACGATGAATACTATAGATAGTTATTTTGAGTATGAAGTTCCTTTTTTTGAGGGGATGAATAGTGATAACAATCCTTATATCACTGATGTAAAAGAACTGAATGTTAGTCTGCGTAATGGCCAGGAACTTCCTGTGCGTTGGTTACAATTCAAAGTTCCAATCTATGAGCCAACAGATAGCAAGGGTGGAATAGCCGATTTCAGATCTATAAGATTCATGAGAATGTATCTAACCGGGTTTCAGGATCCAACCTTACTGAGATTTGGAACTATGGAGTTGGTTAGAGGTGATTATCGTCGTTATAATCAAAGTTTGCAAACCGAAAACGCCCAGCCTGAAAATTCCAATACTTTATTTGAAGTTAGTGCTGTTAACATAGAGGAGAATGAAAATCGCCAGCCAATTCCGTATGTATTACCACCGGGAGTAATTAGAGAAGAACTTTTTGAAAGCAATACTAACATAAGGCAGAATGAGCAATCGCTCGCTTTAAGAATTTGTGATCTCGAACCACAGGATGCCCGGGCAGTCTATAAGAATTTCCAGATAGATATGCGCCAATATAAAAACCTGGAAATGTTCCTTCATGCGGAATCACTTGTGAATCAAATACCATTAAAAGAGGGACAACTGGTTGCTTTCCTCAGGATAGGGACTGATTTTACCGATAACTATTACCAGGTTGAAATTCCGCTCACCCCAACCTTATTTGGTGCACAGTCTGCTGAAGAGATCTGGCCGGAAGTAAACCGCCTTGATCTTTCCCTGGAATTATTGCAACAGGTTAAAACAAGTGTCCTTGGAGACCCTTCACTAAACTCGGGTGAACTTAACTTTTTCACTGAAGAATTAGAATTAACCAATTCCGAAGATCCATATGGTCCCGGGGAAATGCGAATTGGAATTAAAGGAAACCCCAGTTTTGGAAATGTTCGTGTTTTAATGCTTGGTCTGAAGAATGGCATGCCTGGCAATAGCGTTCAGGACCTATGCGGGGAAGTTTGGTTTAATGAATTAAGACTTTCTGACCTGAATAATGAAGGCGGGTGGGCGAGTATCATTAATATGGATACCAATTTTGCAGATTTTGGGAATCTTGCCGCAACTGGGCGAAAAAGCACAGTTGGCTTCGGAACCCTGGATCAAGGGCCAAATCAGCGCAGCAGGGAAGATGTTCAGCAGTATGATGTTGTAACTAATTTGAACATGGGACAACTGTTTCCGCAGAAATGGGGACTCAGGATTCCTGTAAATTATAGTCGGGGAGAGGAACTGGTGACTCCAAAATACGACCAGGAATTCCTGGATCTGGAGCTGGACACCAGGTTAAGAAACATTGTAGATCCTGTGGAACGCGACCGGGTGAAAAAGCAATCTCAATCTTATACCAAACGACAAAGTATAAATGTAATTGGTCTTAGGAAAGAAAGAACAGGGGAAGCCAAACCTATGCCATACGATATTGAGAATTTTACTTTCTCCTCTTCCTACAACCAGGTTGATCACCGGGATTTCGAAATTGAAGAAAGCCTGGATCAAAATGTAAGGGTGGGAGCAACCTATGAATTCAATTTTCCTAATAAACCCATTGAACCTTTAAAGAATATCGCAGTTCTGGACAGTAGCGATTATTTCACCATCCTGAAGGATTTCAATTTTAATCCGCTCCCAACGAATATAAATGCCAGTTCAAATATCCTTCGGCAGTATAATGAACAAAAATTCAGAAGTCTGGAACTATCCGAAAATGACCTTGGCATCCCTACACTTTATCAGCGTAATTATTTGTTTAACTGGGATTATGGCATCAATTATAATTTAACCAAATCCCTGAATTTCAATTTTAATGCCTCCAATAACAGGATTATTAGAAATTATTTAACCGAGGAAGGAATTCCGGATAACAGCATTGGGTTGTGGGATGATTTCTTTAATGTCGGGGAGCCAAATTTACATTACCAAAGCCTTCAGTTAAATTACGATCTGCCGTTGGAGAAACTTCCGGTTTTGAGATTTCTTAAAGCCACATATTCCTATACCGGCGATTTTCAGTGGCAACGAGGGTCAAGGATTTTTGAGAGACTGGAAGGAATCCCTGATATTGGTAATTCTATTCAGAACTCGAATACGCATCAGTTAAACGCAAGCCTGGATCTGCAAAACCTGTATGACTATCTTGGGTTAGTAGAAAAGAAAACTGCAGGAAACAGCACCATAAAGGAACGTAGCGCCGGAGTGCCAACCCTTGATGGTGCCCCTGATGAACCTCAGGAGACTTCCCCACCGGAAACTAAAGAATACAAAGGTTATAACACCTTAATTGGCGTAATAACTTCCTTAAAAAGAATCCAGGTTAACTACAGAAATAGCCGGGGAACTTTTATGCCGGGCTATACCCCTGAAATTGGTTTTATGGGAACTTTAAGACCAACTACAGGCTTCACTTTTGGGCTTCAGGATGAGATAAGGTATATGGCTGCAAGACGTGGATGGTTAACCCTTTTCCAGGATTTTAATCAGCAGTTTACCACAGTTGAAAATGAACAACTTGCGCTGCAGGCTTCCATGGATCTTTTGCCTGACTTAACCATAGATATTAGTGCTAACCGGAATTATGCAGAAACTTTTAACGAGAATTACCGGGTAAATCCTAATACGCTCGAATACCAGTCATTGGCTCCATACACCTACGGGAACTTCAATATTTCTACTATTCTAATTAAAACCGCTTTTTCGCAATCATCAGAAACTTCTTCAGAAACCTTTGAAACCTTTCGGGAGAACAGGCTAAATGTGGCCCGAAGGCTTGCAGTTGAACGCGGTCTTGATCCTAATAATACCGATGAAGATGGATATCCCGTTGGATTAGGTAAATCCAATCAGGCAGTGTTGTTACCTGCATTTATTTCTGCTTATGGCGGGCTGGAACCTGATAATGTTAAGCTTGAGGCTTTCCGGGATGTGCCATTGCCTAACTGGGACCTTAAATATACCGGATTGATGAGAATTGGCTGGTTTAAAGATAAATTCAGGCGTTTTTCTATTAATCATGGATACCAGTCGAATTATACTATAAATCAGTTTCAAAGCAATTTGGATTATGATCCGGAAGATAGGTTTGCGGTTAACCAGGCAGGCGATTTTAAAAATCCTGTCTTATATTCCAACATAGTTTTAACCGAATTATTTACTCCGCTGGTGAGAGTAGATTTTGAAACCAAATCTTCCATTCAGATGCTGGCCGAAATTCGTAAAGACCGCGCCCTTGCGCTGAGCTTTGATAATAATCTTCTTACCGAAACCCAGGGAAATGAATACCGACTTGGGATGGGTTATCGAATTAAAGATCTTAAAATAGCTACGAGTATCGCGGGTAAAAATCGGATATTGAGTAGTGATCTTAATTTCAAAGGAGATGTTTCCTTCAGAAGAAATAATACGGTGATTAGATATTTAGATTTAGAAACCAGTCAGGTGATTGCAGGCCAGGATATATGGGGGATCAATTTTATGGCAGATTATGCTTTATCCCAGAATCTTACGGCGATATTTTATTACGATCATAGTTTTTCAGAATATGCTGTTTCCACCGCATTTCCGCAAACTACAATCAGATCAGGGATAACATTGAGATATAATTTCGGAAATTAGAATTTGCTGTTTGAACAATAGCATTAAAAAATTACCTTTGCGCATATATAAAATTAAGTTATGAACATACCTCAGGAATTAAAGTACACCAAAGACCACGAGTGGGTTAAAATTGAAGGCGATACCGCCACTATAGGAATTACCGATTTTGCCCAGGGTGAACTAGGTGATATTGTTTATGTTGAAGTTGATACTCTTGACGAGGCTCTTGAAAGAGAGGAAGTTTTTGGAACCGTGGAGGCTGTAAAAACAGTGTCAGATCTCTTTCTTCCTTTATCTGGAGAGATTGTAGCCTTTAACGACAGTCTTGAAGACGAGCCTGAAAAAGTAAATACAGATCCTTACGGAGAAGGTTGGATGGTGAAAATAAAATTTTCTGATGCTTCTCAGTTAGAGGATCTTTTAACCCCGGAAGCGTACAAAGAAATTATTGGTAGCTAGAATTCTCTTATTTGGTGCAAGCCTTTATACTCTTGCCCTAAGCATTGGTTCCCTAATACGAATTGGGAAAATAAGTGTGGGATCTTTTAGTCCCACAGACAAATTTCTGCATTTTGTGGCCTATCTTGGGCTGGTGGTATTGTGGCAACTCTATATAATCTTTAGAGAACCCAATTTTAAACAGTATTATTCTTATTTAATTAAGATATCTGTTCTTGCTATTGCTTTTGGTATGTTAATTGAGGTTTTACAAGGAGCCCTTACCAGCTTTAGAGAGCCCGATTGGTGGGATATATTAGCCAATAGTTTGGGTGTTATGAGTGCCGCGTTGTTACTGCTGTTATCTAAACGAGTCCTGCAAAGGTTAAAAAGCAAGATTAATTTAGTTTTTTAGAAAAAATATTTATTTTAGCAATCCTTATTAATCAATAACCCATTATGGAACCAAAGAAAAATCCTAAAGCAGATCTCACCAGGAGAAGCGTGTTGTTTCTTCAGTTAGGTCTTATTTTAGTCCTTTTTGTAACCTGGCAGGCTATAGAATGGAAAACCTATGACAAGGACGCCATTGATACCGGTCAGCTTGATTTAGATGACTTGGATGATGAAGAAATTCCAATTACAGAAATGCAAAACACTCCACCGCCGCCGCCACCACCACCGCCGGCACCAGAGGTAATTGAGGTTGTTGAAGATGAGGAAGAAGTTGAAGAAGATGAGATCGAGTCTACAGAAACCGATATGGATGAGATCGTTGAAGTAGAAGAAGTTGTTGAGGCCCCTGAAGAAGAGGTTGTAGAAGATGTACCTTTTGCGGTTATTGAAAATGTGCCAATCTATCCTGGTTGTGAGAATATGAAAAACAATGAGGAGCGTAAACAATGCATGAGTCAGAAGATTCAGCAGCACGTTAACAGAGAGTTTAATAAAGACCTTGGTTCTGAACTTGGGTTATCTGGGGTTAACCGGGTAATCGTACAGTTCAAGATCGATGAAAAAGGTGATATTGTTGATGTAATGTCCCGAGCACCACACCCAAGATTAGAAAGGGAAGCTGCAAGGGTTATCAACAAACTCCCTAAAATGCAACCAGGTAAGCAACGTGGTAAGGCAGTAGGAGTTATGTACTCTCTTCCAATTGTATTTCAGGTTCAGGATTAAAAATTACTTTACATTATATATCAAATCCCGGGTTTTTTCCCGGGATTTTTTGTTTTTGGCGCGAAAACTCTCCCTAAAAAATGTATATTTCCACTGTGAAACCAACCTACTTGCAAGTGGTATGAAGTATACACTGCTTCTTTTTATTGTTCTTGCCTCGGCCTGCCTGTCTGCACAAACCAAAACCAACATAGAGGTCTATCCTCGCTTTTCCGAATGTGAAAGTGTTCCCTACGAAGAGCAACCTAACTGTTTTGAAAGGACGTTCTCTGGCTTTGTGATTGAAAATTTTCAGATGCCTGCTAAAGTTTTAGCTGAAGAATACCGTGGAGTAGCTACACTTGTCTTTGAAGTTGATAAAACCGGCTCTTTCAATCTTTTGTATACAGATGCGGCTTATGCCGAATTAAAAGAGGAGCTTCAGCGTGTATTTTCTCTTCTTCCTAAAATTGTTCCGGCTACATATAATTCAAGGCCCTCCTTCATGCAGTTTAAAATGAAGTTGAATATCCCCCTGGAAGTTTCTCTTGAGGAGTTGCCTCAGGAGGAATTTGTTTCAGAAAAAAAGTCGGGAGCACCGGTTACGAAAAAATCGAATCCCCAACGGCACAGCGTTCTGAATGAATACGACAGCATCAAATCCCGAGAATTCACCCGGCCCAGATATGATAGCCGGATAAATATTCCTTTGAGTCATGAATTTTACTCAAGATTCGACGCAGATTTTAATCGAATAGGAACGAATACGCATTCGGCTTCTAAACCCTTGCGATTCGATGAGGTGGCTCCCTATTACGATTTTGAAACTGAAGAAACAGAACTGCTTAAAAATACCAATTCCTTACTTGGTCGTAAAATCTGGAACGAGCATCTAATCCGGTTTCGAACCGATGATTATTGGTTTACCATAGATTTCGCCATGGATCTGCAATTAGGTAAAGATTTTGAACAAACTGATTATGAGTTCACCTACAATAATACCAGGGCCGCGATCTTTCAGGGAGGTTTGGGAGAAAAACTGAATTTCTATTCGGTAGTATATGAAAACCAGGGAAGATTCGCCGATTATTATAATCGTTATGCTGAGTCAATAAGACCTGACGGAGGCGATCCTGCTATTATTCCCGGTCGCGGTATAGCTAAACCTTTCATGGATGGCGGCTATGATTATCCTGTGGCTGAAGGTTACCTTACGTACAACCCGGGAAAATTTTTCAATCTTGAATTCGGGCATGGAAAAAATTTCATCGGGGATGGTTATCGCTCACTTTTAATGAGTGATAATGCTACGCCCTATCCTTACTTTAAACTGAATACAACTTTCTGGAAGATCAAATATACCAACACATGGATGTCTCTTAGAGATGTGCGCCCTGAGGTGACTGAAAATGGTTCTTTTCGAACTAAGTATATGGCAAATCATTATTTGAGCTATAATGTCACTAAACGATTAAATCTTGGCTTCTTTGAATCGGTGGTTTGGGAAAACGATAACGACCGTGGCTTTGATCTCAATTATTTAAATCCGGTGATCTTTTACCGGGCTATTGAATTTTCGACGGGAGCACGTGGCGGAAATGCTATTATCGGTCTTACTGGAAAATATAAAATCAGTGATCAGATTAATGTTTACGGGCAATGGGTCATAGATGAATTCTCTTCTGCTGATGTTTTTGGAGGAGAACAAAGCTGGAAGAACAAATTGGGATATCAACTGGGCGTTAAATATTTTGATGCATTTTCAATTCCGGGTCTTTTCTTAAGGGCCGAGTATAATCAGGTGAGACCTTACACCTTTTCTCATAACACCGGGGTTCTCAACTACGGGCATAACAACCAATCTATGGCACATCAGTGGGGGGCTAGCTTCAGGGAAATCCTGGCAATTGCCCGGTATAAAAAAGACAGGTGGTATGGACATGGGAAATTCATCTACGGAACACGAGGTTATAATTTCGATAATTTTGCTGACAGTTATAATTACGGAGGGGATATCTACCGCAGTGAAAGAGAGCGTCCCGAAGACATGGAAACCGGAGTGAAAATAGGCCAGGGCAATACTGCCAATTCCCTTTTTGCTGAAGTTGAAGCAGGATATATAATCAACCCTGCCACGAACCTTAAATTATATGGAAGTTTTATTTACCGCAATTTTAACCCTGAAGTAAAAACCTTTAATCAATTTGAGAATAGTACAACGTGGTTAAATTTCGGGATCAGAACTGATATATTTAATTGGTACTACGATTATTAAGCTCTTCGTTGCTTTTCAAAATTAACATTTCTGTGCCCTTGCCTAAAACGAATTAAGGGCTATATTTGCGCCAATTTAAAAAACTGCTTTTGAGTAGCTCCGGCGTACATACCCCAACTGTTTCCCGCTTAACTGATTTTAAAGAAATTACCAAAATGCGACTTGCTGTTAGCGTGGTGTTTTCTTCTATTGCGGGGTATTTTTTAGGTGCCGAAACTATTGATTTTGTAGTTGTACTGTTACTGGCCATTGGTGGATATCTTATGGTTGGTGCTTCGAATGCCTTTAATCAGATCATCGAGAAAAACCTCGATGCTTTGATGGACCGAACCAAGAATCGTCCTGTTCCTGCCGGAAGGATGACGGTTACCCGCGCTTTCATTATTGCAAGTGTTTTCACAATTCTTGGATTGATAGTGCTGTACGTGATCAATCCGAAAACAGCAATGTTCGGTGCGCTTAGCATTTTTATTTATGTAAGTATTTATACTCCACTTAAGACTAAAACTCCCCTTTCTGTTTTCGTTGGTGCTTTTCCGGGAGCCATCCCATTTATGCTTGGATGGGTAGCCGCCACAGATAATTTCGGTATTGAACCGGGAATTTTATTCATGATTCAGTTTTTTTGGCAATTTCCGCATTTTTGGGCGTTGGGCTGGTGGCTTTATGACGACTATAAAAAAGGTGGCTTTTTCATGTTACCAACGGGGGAGAAAAATAAAGGAACGGCAATACAAATTGTTCTTTATACAATATGGACCGTGTTGGTCTCGCTGATTCCTGCATTTGGGGTTGCCGGAAGACTTTATCTCACTCCGGTTGCCGCTATATTGATATTAATTCTAGGATTGGGAATGTTGTATTATGCAATTCGGCTTTATAGAGAAAAGACGGCACAAGCTGCCAAAAAATTAATGTTTGCCAGTGTTTCATATATTACCTTGCTTCAAATAATATATGTGCTGGATAAATTTATAAGACAATGGATTTAACACAGGGAACTGATAATAGTAAATTTGCCCGAGCTAAGAAAATGATGCTCTGGTTTGGGATTATAAGTATGGTGATGACCTTCGCCGGATTAACAAGTGCTTATGTAGTTAGCAAAAACAGGCCCGACTGGCTTACTGGTTTTGATTTGCCATCTGCTTTTTTATGGAGTACTTTTGTTATAATAGCAAGTAGTGTTACTTTTTACCTGGCGAAAAGGAGTATTGCGGCATCTAAACCTAAGAACGGAACTGCCTTTTTAATCGGAACTCTAATCCTGGCTCTTTTATTTATGGGGCTTCAATTTCAGGGGTTTAACGATATTATTTCCCAGGGTTATTATTTTACCGGGAGTGAAAGTAGTATAACTACTTCGTTTATTTATGTGCTGGTTTTGGTACATTTAGCCCATTTAGCCGGTGGTTTAATAGTTTTATTAGTAGTAATTTATAACCATTTTAAACAACGCTACCTTCCGGGGCAAATGCTTGGGGTTGAGCTAGGTGCTACCTTCTGGCATTTTGTAGATATTTTGTGGGTTTATCTGTTTTTATTTTTATATTTCCTCAGATAATAAAAATTACGTTATTTTTGCGCAATACTCAAAAACTAAACTAAAAACTCTTTTATGGACGCGACTGTTGTAAGAACAGGCACCGAAGGTAAAACCTGGGGCGGGGGCAATGAACCTCTTAAAGCGAGTTATGGTAAAATGATGATGTGGTTTTTCATCGTTTCCGATGCGCTTACTTTTTCAGGTTTCCTTGCAGCTTACGGTTTTTCAAGATTCAAATTTATCGATTCCTGGCCTATAGCCGATGAGGTGTTTAATCACTTCCCGTTTTTGCACGGGGTAGATGCCCCAATGTATTATGTGGCTTTAATGACCTTTATTCTTATATTTTCATCGGTAACGATGGTTCTGGCGGTAGATGCCGGTCATCAGATGAAAAAAGGGAAAGTGATTTTTTACATGTTCCTTACCATTATTGGGGGTCTTATTTTCCTTGGATCTCAGGCGTGGGAATGGAAAAACTTTATCACCGGAACTTATGGAGCGGTGAGCACTAAAGGAGGGAATATTCTTCAATTTGTAGATAATGAGGGGCATCGCGTAGCACTTGCCGATGTAGCCCAGATTATGCCTACCGAGCGCGTACCACACACCCGTGAAAGTGGGGTTTGGTTTGAAGAAGGTGCAGCACTACCAACTTATTCTATTGAAGAAATTAAAGCTGGTTTTGCAGCTAATGAAAATATACTTGTTAGAACACAAACCCTCACCGATGAAGGAGAGAAGACAGTTTTAAGCAGGGATGAATCTTTACAGAAACTCAATGCTGAAGCAGTTGGGGTTATCGAAGGGGCAAATCTTACTCAAAATGAATATGGACCACCATTGTTTGGTGATTTCTTTTTCTTTATTACCGGTTTTCACGGTTTTCACGTGTTATCAGGAGTTTTAATAAATATTATTATTTTCTTTAATGTGGTCATTGGTACCTATGAAAGGCGTGGCAGCTATGAAATGGTTGAAAAAGTAGGGCTTTACTGGCATTTTGTAGATTTAGTTTGGGTATTTGTATTTACATTCTTTTATCTGGTTTAATTTTCTAAGACAGAACGAACAATATTATGGCACACGAAACTGCACATCATCACGAATCTAATACCAAGCGAATCTGGATTGTTTTTGCGATCCTATCAGTTCTTACTATTGTAGAGGTTATTTTTGGGATAATAAAACCTGATTTTCTTGTTCATACCGATTTTCTTAGTATGAGCTTGCTTAATTGGATTTTTATCATTCTTACGCTCTTTAAGGCATATTATATTGCCTGGGCTTTCATGCACCTTGAAGGAGAAGTTAAAGGCTTGCGTAGAGCAATAGTCTGGACAGGAGTATTCCTGATTAGCTACCTTTTATTTATTTTTCTTACTGAAGGTGACTATGTATATGAAGTTTTTAAAACTGGTCATGTAGCCTGGGACTTTTAAATTGATGAAAGTTAAAAGATAAGGAAAAGACGGTTTTATTAAACCGTCTTTTTATTTTTGTAGCCATTTGTAGAATCAGGTTTATGAAAAAGTTTTTTGTACTCGTCGTACTTTTCGCTTTGCCCATTATTGCTTATCTATTTTTTTCTTCAGGACAGAATAATTTCGCAAAACTTCCTGTCCTAACTGAAGATGTCCAGGACCTTAATAGCTTTGAAAGTTTGCAGGGAGATAAGGTGTCTCTTGATGATAAAATTAGCATTGTAGCTTTTTTTGGTAAGGACCTTGATCAAATTAAAGGGCATACTTTTAACCTGGATCAAAAGATCCTGGAAAAATATTACGAATTCCGGGATTTTCAGTTTGTCATTGTGTTACCGGAATCTGCACGGGACGAAGCCATTCGGTTTTCTGAAGAATTTGAGGCGATAGGAAATCCACAGAATTGGAAATTCGTATTCTCTTCCGAAGAAAAAGTGAAAGAAGTTTTTGAAAGTATGAATTCCGATTTTCAGCTGGATGAGAATCTTCACTCCCCATATGTTTTTATAGTGGATAAGGACAGAAACCTCCGCGGCAGAGATGAGGATGAGGATTATGGGATGATGTATGGCTATGATGCCAGCTCTGTAGCCGACCTTAGCAATAAAATGAATGATGATGTAAAAGTGATACTTGCTGAATATCGCCTGGCCCTAAAGAAAAATAACGCCGAAAGGAAAAACTAAATTCCCCGACAACCTTACAAAAGCTTTTATAATGAAAAATTATTCATACATAGGAATTTCCCTGGTTATCCTGATTTTCGGGATTATTTTTATACCAAAAATAGTAGACCGGGTTACCAATGATTCAGTAGTTGAATCTGACCGATTAAATATAAAAGGGACCGAGAGAAACTCCGCCCCTGCCGAAGAACTGGCTTACATAGAGATTGAAGGGGAACGTAAAAAAGCTCCGGAATTTGAACTCATTGACCAGAATGGAGACACCATTACCAATGAAGATTACCTGGGGAAAGTGTATGTAGCCGAATTTTTCTTTACCACCTGCCCCACCATTTGCCCAATTATGAACAGTAACCTGGTAGAAATTCAGGATGAGATCGACAATGATAAGGATTTTGGGATCGCTTCTTTTAGTATAGACCCAACTTACGACACACCTGAAGTTCTACAGGAATACGCAGAAAAGTACGGGATCACCAATCCTAACTGGCACCTTATGACTGGGGATAAGGAATATATTTATGAATTGGCTAATTCCGGATTTAATATTTATGCGGGGGAAGACCAGGATGCTCCCGGTGGTTTTGCGCACCAGGGAATGTTTGCGCTTGTTGACCAGGAAGGTTATATCAGGTCCCGGAGGGATGCCTATGGCAACCCCATAATTTATTACAGAGGTTCTGTGGAAAGAAATAAATCTGTAGCTGAAGGGGAAGAGACTCCCGAAATTGATATTTTAATTGAAGACATTAAGAACTTATTGTGAGAGCAAGATTAACTAAAACCGATAAAATTGCGGTACCGGTAATTATCGCATTGTCTATAGCTGTACCTCTGATAGTACTTATCCTTATGTATCTCCCGGAACGTTTTAACTTTATGGGGACTCAAGCAGGCACCTTTCCATTTTTTCATGCGGTGTTAAATGGATCTACAGCTGTCCTGTTAATGATGGGATACTTTTTTATGACTATAAAAGAATATAAACTTCACCGTAATATCATGATAACCGCATTTATACTTTCGGCGGTCTTTTTGGTGAGTTATGTGATCTCAAAAATGAGTAACGATCCTGTGCCCTACGGAGGTGAAGGTGTTTTGAGGTATTTATACTTTTTTATACTTGTCACCCATATTATCCTTTCAGCGATAATTGTTCCTTTGGTGCTTTTCACCATGTACCGCGGACTTACAGCTGAATATGACAAACATGCCCGTATAGCGCGCTGGACTTTTCCAATATGGTTATATGTCGCGATCACCGGAGTATTGGTGTATATTTTTATGATGCCTTATTACTAAGGAATTCGGTGGCTTGTTAAAACTTTTAATGAGTCGCCTTGATTTTATACTTTTGTGCTTTAAATTCTGAAAAATGAAAACCAGGTTTTTATTCATATTAATTCTCTTTCTTCTGCTTCCTTTTGCAGCTGAAGCTCAATGCTCAATGTGTAGGGCCGTTTTGGAAAGCGAGGGAGATCAAAGCACTGCTAAAGGAATAAACGACGGTATTCTGTATCTTATGATATTTCCTTATCTTCTTATTGGGGGAATTGGTTTTTTCATCTATCGTTCCCGCAAAAAGGCTAATAAGTCTGAAGAAGCTTAGACAACTTCAAAATATTTTGCTAATTAAAATGTAACTTTTCCTCTTTCACAGAGTCTTATGGGTGAGCCTTTTCAACAAAAAGTTAGCAACCTGTAATTTCACTGCAATGATAGAGATTAAAGATCTTCACAAGTCCTATAAAATGGGTAGTAATTCACTACACGTTTTAAAGGGAATAAATTTTAGCGTTGCTGAAGGAGAACTTGTTTCTATCATGGGATCTTCTGGCTCAGGAAAATCTACCTTACTGAATATTCTTGGAATGCTCGATGAGGCTGATTCAGGCTCTTATACTCTGGATGGTGTTGCAATTAAAAATCTCAATGAAAAAATAGCAGCCCGTTATCGAAATAAATTCCTGGGTTTCATATTTCAGTCCTTTAATCTTATTTCTTATAAAAATGCTTTGGATAATGTAGCGCTTCCGCTGTATTACCAGGGGATTAAACGCGGGGAACGCATGGATAAGGCCATGAGTTACCTGGAAAAAGTTGGCCTGGCCGATTGGGCGGGGCATTTACCTAATGAACTTTCCGGAGGGCAAAAGCAAAGGGTTGCTATCGCAAGAGCGCTTGCCAGTGATCCAAAGGTGCTTTTAGCCGATGAACCAACTGGTGCATTAGATTCAAAAACATCGTATGATGTGATGAATTTAATCCAGGAGATTAACGATGAAGGTCGAACCATACTTGTAGTAACTCATGAACAGGATATTGCTGCAATGACTAAAAGGATCGTTAACTTAAAAGACGGTAGGATAATTCAGGATACCCAGGTTAATCAGGTAAGAGCACAGCAAAATGTTTGAGTTAGAACGTTGGGAAGAGATCTTTGATACGATTCGTAAAAACAAATTACGGACGTTTTTAACCGGGCTTTCTGTGGCTTCGGGGATTTTTATTTTAGTGATTCTTCTGGGGATTGGTGAAGGAATGCGTAACGGTATTTCACAGGAATTTCAAAGGGATGCTGCTAATATCATTTACGTTTATACCGGCGTTACTTCAAAGGAATATAAAGGCCTAAACCCGGGCAGAAGAATTCAGATGAAAAATGAAGACTTTAATTACACCGCTTTAAAACATCAGGATGACTTAGAATACAAATCCTCCATTTTTCGGATCTGGAACGGAATAGTGAATTTCGGGAAAGAATCAGGTTCTTATCGTGTAGAAGGCGTTTACCCTGATTATCAGTTTTTGGAAAACAGTGGGATGGTTGAGGGACGCTTTGTGAATTATAAAGATCACGAGAATTTTGAAAAAGTCGTTGCGATTGGGAAAAAAGTTCGGGATGACCTTTTTAAAGATGGTAAAGACCCTCTTGGTGAGTACGTGCAGATATCCGGAATTAATTTTAAAGTAATAGGTGTTTTTATCGATCCCGGTGGGGAGAGGGAAGAAAGCCTGGTTTTCATGCCACTTTCTACCGCCCAACGTGTTTTTGGTGGTGCTAACAATATTGCAAATATGGCTTTTACCTTAGAGCCAGAAGATAATTTTGAAGCTGCGCTTGCCGCTTCCAATTATTTTTCCACCGAAATTGAGAATCAACTTAAGGAAACACATACCATAGCTCCCGAGGATGAAAGCGCGGTTAGCATTAATAACTCTCTGGAAAATGCCAAACGCTTCTACGACCTTATGGATATGATAAAATTCTTCTTCTGGGGAGTAGGTATTTGTACCATTATCGCCGGGGTTGTGGGAGTGAGCAATATTATGCTCATTATCGTAAAAGAAAGAACCAGGGAAATAGGAATACGAAAAGCTCTTGGAGCAGAACCGTTGTCCATAGTGGGAATGGTTTTGCATGAATCTATCTTTGTGACCGCAATTGCCGGTTTTATAGGCTTGATTGCAAGTTTAATGCTATTGGAATTTGTAGGTCCGCTTATAGAAACTCAGTATATCTCGAATCCTGCAGTTAATTTTAATGTTGCGCTTACTACTGTTTTCATACTGATAATTGCCGGCGCAATTGCCGGATTTTTCCCTGCCTGGCGAGCTGCGAGGATTAAACCTATTGAAGCACTAAGAGACGAATAGTATGTTTAGCAGGGATAAATGGAGCGAAATAATTGAAGCATTAACAGCTAATTGGTTTAGAACCATACTCACGGCTTTTGGAGTAATGTGGGGGATCTTTATCCTGGTTATTTTACTCGCTGCGGGGAAAGGCCTCGAAAATGGTGTGAAGCAGGGTTTTAGTGGCATTGCTACCAATACGATGTTTATGTGGACACAAACCCCATCTAAACCCTATAAAGGCTTACCAAAAGGGAGACGTTATAGTTTTAAGACGGGCGATGTAGAAGCCCTTCGGGAGAATGTTCCGGGACTTCGGTTTATCTCTCCCAGAAACCAGTTAGGTGGCTTCGGCGGAAATAATAATGTGGTTCGTGGGTTGCAAACCGGTGCTTTTAATGTTTATGGCGATTATCCGGAGATCATTCAGCAGGAACCAATGGATGTTACTTCCGGGAGGTTTATTAACTACCTGGATATAGAACAAAAAAGAAAAGTTGCAATAATTGGTGAGGGTGTAAGAAGGGAACTTTATGATAAAGGAGAGGAAGTTATTGGAACTTATCTAAAAATAAATGGCGTCAATTTTATGGTGATCGGCACCTATAAGAAAAAAGGTGGCGGCGGAGGAAATTCAGAAGAAGGGCAGAAAGAAATTTATGTTCCCTTCACCGCGTTCTCCCAGGCCTTTAATATGGGAGACAGGGTAGGCTGGATGGCGATAACCGCCCAGGATGAAAATTCTATCACCAGTTTAAAATCAAGCATTTTAGATCTTATAAAAAGCAGGCATTCCATACATCCGGAAGACGATAGAGCTGTTGGAAATTTTGATTTATATGAAGAATTCAACAAGATAAACGGCTTGTTCGTGGCTTTGAAAGCCGTGGCCTATTTTGTAGGGATACTGGTATTGCTATCGGGTGTAATTGGCATCAGTAATATTATGCTAATCGTGGTAAAAGAAAGGACCAATGAAATTGGGGTAAGGCGGGCACTTGGTGCTACGCCCTGGTCTATTAGAGGACAAATTCTTATGGAATCTATCTTCCTTACCATTATTTCAGGAATGGCAGGGATTATTTTCGCAACAGGAATAATTGTAGCAATTAATTATGCTTTAAGCGGAATGGATACTTCAGAAATGATGTTTGCAAATCCCAGTGTTGATTTAGGGGTGGTACTTACCGCGCTGGCCATTTTAGTGTGCTCAGGCTTATTGGCGGGATTAATTCCTGCACAGAATGCTATTAAAATCAAACCCGTTGATGCCCTTAGAACCGAATAACTAGAGAAAGTAAAGAAGATAAATACAATCAAAAAATGAAAAAAACAGTAACCATCTCAATTTTAGTATTGATCGTCGTAGTTTTTGTAGGCGCATTATACTATTTGTTTCAGAAAAATCAGGAGGATCCTACGGTTTATGAAACCGAGCAGGCTTCCGTAGAAACCATCATCAAGAAAACGGTGGCGACTGGAAATATTGTTCCGAAGGAAGAAGTGCTCATAAAACCGAATATTTCCGGAATTATAGATGAAATATATATTGAAGCGGGAGAAAGAGTTGAGGCGGGAGATCTTATCGCTAAAATTCGGGTAATTCCAAATGTGAATTCATTACAAAGCGCTAAGGATGCTGTAGCTACGGCCAGGATCAATTTAGAAAATGAAGAAAAAACCTTTAAAAGGCAAAAGGCCTTATTTGAAAAAGGAGTGATCTCTCAAAACGATTTTGACAATGCTGAAGCAAACTATAAAAGAATGCAGCAGAACTATCGTTCGGCGGAACAAAATTTCGAAATTGTACGAACCGGGACCACCAGCGGAATTGGAAGTGCAGCTAATACACTTATTCGATCTACGGTAGATGGGATGGTGTTGGACGTGCCGGTGCGGGTAGGAAACCAGGTAATAGAAAGTAACAACTTTAATGATGGTACCACTTTAGCCACTCTTGCCGATGTTAATGAAATGATCTTTGAAGGAAAAGTTGACGAAAGTGAAGTAGGGAAGATAAAGGAAGATTTACCCCTGGAAGTAACGGTTGGTGCAATAGAGAATAAAACCTTTAATGCAATTTTAGATTATATCGCCCCGAAAGGAATAGATGAAAACGGAGCGATTCAGTTTGAAATAAAAGGCACCTTAGATAAAGCCGATACTACTTTTATTCGTGCCGGGTTAAGCGCAAATGCATCTATTATTTTAGACCGTGCAGACGAGGTTTTGGCAATTAAGGAAGCGCTTGTTCAGTTTGATCCAAAAACTCAGGAGCCTTTTGTGGAAATAGAAACCGGAGACCAGGAATTTGAAAGAAGGGATTTGGAATTGGGAATTAGTGATGGGATTCAGGTTGAAGTGAAAAATGGCATTTCTAAGGATGATAAAATTAAGGTTTGGAACAAGGTAAAACCAAGTCCGGAATTTGCCGGAAGTTAGATTTTTATTTCAAAATGTAACAAGTTTAGAATTTCACAGACTTATCAACTACAATACCGATTATGAAAAAATACAGCTTACTAACTCTATTTTTAATTTCTGCTTTATTTGCAACCGCCCAGGAAGACGACAAATGGACTCTTCAGGAGTGTGTGAATTATGCTCTTGAAAATAATATCTCCATTCAGCAATCTGAGCTTAACCTGGAACTTTCTGAAATTGAACGGCTCGATGCCATTGGAAATTTTCTTCCGAATGTTAACGCCTCTGCTACCAACTCCTGGAATACCGGTTTAACGCAGAATGTTACAACCGGAATTCTCCAAACGCAAACCACCAGAAACTTTTCAGCCGGAGTCACAGCCAGCATGAATCTTTTTGATGGCTTGCGCAATTTTAAACAACTGCAGCGCTCAAAGATCTCTCAACTTTCTGCCCAGTATTCGCTGGATAAGATGAAAGATGATATTACCCTTTTTGTAGCCGATTCTTATCTTCAGGTACTTTTCAGCAAACAAAATCTGGAAGTTCTGAGATCGCAAAACGAGGTAACCCTGGAACAACTGGAACGCACAGAGGAACTTGTTGAGGCCGGTTCTTTACCACGTGGTGATTTATTGGAAATCAGAGCTACCAGCGCAGATGAACAACAGCGTATGATAGTTGCCGAAAATAATATTAAAATTTCCCTGATCAACCTGGCTCAGATTTTAAGGATCAATGATTATGAAAATTTTGATATTGTAGATCGCGATTACGATATCTTCGGAACTGATATTCTTGAAAATTCGGTGTATGATATTATTGACCGCGCCAGAGAGGAACGATCAGAATTAAAAATAGCTGAGGCTAACCGTGACCTGGCCGAGAAAGATGTAGAAATTGCCAAAGGTGCATATATGCCTACTCTTGGTGCTTTCTTCAATTATAACACCCGGGAATCTGGGATGGGAAGAATAACAGGAGTAACTATTGATCCCCAGGATCCAACACGCGAAATTGGAGTGGTGGAAAGAACCGGAGATATTGTTGTCGCTCCAAATACGATGACTACCATAGGCAATCCGCTGCCTTTCTTCGAACAACTTCAAAGAAATGATGGTATTAGTTACGGAGTGCAGTTAAGTGTACCAATTTTTAACGGCTTTGCTACGCGTAACCAGGTTAAAAGATCTCAGGTAAGTGCTAAGCGTGCAGAATATGAAATGGAGCAGGCAGAGCTGGACCTTGAAGCTAATGTTTACCAGGCTTACGTAGATGCCAAAGGAGCTTTTGAAGCTTATGAAGCCGCTCTTGTAGCTGTTGATGCTCAGGAACAGGCTAATGAATATGCTACCCAGCGTTATGATGTTGGATTAACAAATGCTTTTGATTACAGCCAGTCTAAACTGCGGTATGAAAACGCCCAGCGTGAAGTGGTACGAACTAAATACGATTATATTTTTAAACTTAAAGTCATAGAGCTTTATTTCGGGGTTCCGGTAACAGAGCTTAAATTTTAGATTATGAAGAAAAAAACGCTTTTCATCATCATTGGTGTTTCCCTGGTTTTAATAGTAGTCCTGGTAGTCGGAAAAAGAGCTGGCTGGTTTGGAGATTCGGGGAATGTAAAAGAAGTGGAGATCGCTAAAACCGAGCCCATTGATATAACTGAGACTGTCGCGGCAACGGGAAAAATTCAACCGGAGGTAGAGGTTAAACTTTCTTCTGAAGTTTCCGGAGAGATCATTGAACTTCCTGTCAAAGAAGGACAGAGTGTGGAGAAGGGCGATCTTCTGGTAAAAGTAAATCCGGATATCTATCAGTCCAATCTTCAACGAATGGAAGCAGGTTTGCAGAATATGAGGGCAAATTACAACCAGGCGCAGGCAAATTTAAAACAGGCAGAAGCCGATTATAACCGGAATAAAACCCTTTTTGAAAAAGGAGTTATCTCCCAGGCCGAATGGGATGCGGTAGTTTCAAATTATGAAATGGCTCAAGCTTCAAAAGAATCAGCCTATTACAATATGCAAAGTAGTGCGGCCAGCGTAACCGAAGCCCGGGACAACCTTTCACGAACAAACATATATGCGCCTATGAGCGGCACGATCTCCCGTTTGGATGCAGAACTGGGCGAAAGAGTGGTTGGAACTCAGCAAATGGCGGGTACAGAGATCCTGAGGGTCGCTAACCTGGCTAATATGGAAGTGGAAGTTGATGTAAATGAAAATGATATCGTAAAGGTTGAAGTTGGAGATTCTACAATTGTAGAAGTAGATGCTTATTTACGCCGGGAGTTTAAAGGCCTGGTTACTGAAATTTCCAATTCTGCAGACAGCCAGCTTACAACAGATCAGGTGACCAATTTTAAAGTAAAGGTTAGGATCCTTGAAGAATCCTACCAGGATCTTGTGGAAGGGAAACCTGAAAATTATTCTCCGTTTCGTCCTGGGATGACTGCCACAGTAGATATTATTACTGATAAACGCGAAAATGTTATTGGAGTGCCGATTAGTGCCATCGTGGTTAAAAGCGATACTACAGCTAATGGAAATTCAACGGATAAGCCTGGCGGAGAAATGCATGAAGCAGTCTTTATTAAGAATAACGATGAAGCTAAACTGCGAGTGGTAGAAACCGGTGTGCAGGATGGGTCTAATATCGAGATCACCAAAGGTCTTGAAGAAGGAGAGGAAATTATTACCGGACCATATACGATCGTGACCAAATCTTTGAAAACGGGTGATAAAGTAAAAGTAGCTTCAGAAGAAAAATAGTAATTTTGTAGCCCTCGGGAAGAAATATCTCTTGCCGGTTAATAAAATTTCTGGTTTGCCAAATATTCTCTGTTTAGAAACTTCAAGTACTAATTGTTCGGTAGCTATTGCTACGGAAAAAGGTATACTTGCCCTTAAGGAAGATAAAAGTAGTAATTATTCTCACGCTGAAAAGTTGCACGTTTTTATCGATGAGATTCTGAAGGAAAATCAGTTACAGGTTTCAGATCTGGATGCCATTGCCATCAGCAAAGGACCGGGTTCCTACACGGGTTTGAGGATAGGAGTTTCGGCGGCAAAAGGCTTGTGTTTTTCGCTTAATATCCCTCTTATTTCCATTTCGACGCTTAGGTCTCTGGCCAGGCAAGTTGAAGAAAAGGATACGCTGATAATTCCGCTACTTGATGCACGAAGGATGGAAGTGTATTCTGCTGTTTTTAATGCTGAATTTGAACAGATAAGAGAAACCCGTGCTGAAATTCTTGAAACGGGCCTTTATAATGAATACCTGGAAAAAAGCAAAGTCGTGTTTATTGGGTCGGGAGTTGAAAAATTCAAAACCATCTGCGAACATCCCAATGCGGTTTTTGTTCCCGATAGTTTGCCTTCAGCAAGAGAGATGTGTACTCCTGCTATAGAAAAACACAAAGTAAGCGACACCGAAGATGTCGCTTACTTTGAACCTTATTATCTGAAAAATTTTAAAGCCGGTTAATTGGCTGAATTTGAATTGTTATTCTGATTCTTTTCTACTGCACCATTCATTTTTGTTTGGTCGTACAGGTAAACATCACGCTGAGGATAAGGAATAGTCATACCGGCTTCTTCTAGTCTAATTTTTCCTTCTTCAATCATATACCAGTGTAGGTCCCAGAATTTACCGTTTTCAGCAAAATATCTAACCGAAAAGTTTACTGAATCGGCTCCGAGTTCCGCAACAATAATTTGTGGGGCAGGTTCTTTAAGAACATCTTCATGTTCTTCAACAAGGTCCCTAAGTACTTGTTTTGCCTTTTTTAAATCATCATCATAAGATATCCCAAAGTTTAAAGTTTCCCTCCTTGTTCCATTGAAACTATAGTTAATAATATTATCGTTACTCAAGTCACCGTTAGGTATTATCGCTCGTTGATTCCCAAAAGTATCCAATTGGGTATAAAACAGGTTGATTTCTACCACAGAACCAGAAACCCCCTGTACTTCTATCCAGTCGCCAACTTTAAAGGGCTTAAGAATTATGAGCAGTACACCCCCTGCAAGGTTGGAAAGTGATCCCTGCATTGCAAGACCAACCGCTAAACCTGCAGCACCAATAGCAGCCACCAGGGAAGCGCTCTCTACACCTAATTGGGTGATCACGAGCACAAAAAGAATTATTCGAAGTCCCCACCGAATAGAATTTAAGGTGAAAATCTCCAAAGTTCTATCGTAATCTTTCCTTTGAAATAGTTTATCTACATATTTAACAATTAGACTAATTACCCAAAGGCCAATAACCAGCAAAGCAAGTGCACCCAATAGATTTGGGAGGTAATCAATAAATTTTTTTGCATATTCCTGGGCAACATCTTGCCAGTCATTAATTTCATTCATAAATAAATTTTTTACAAAGAGAATATATTAAAGAAAAATTCGGGAATAATCCTTGTTTAAATTTTGTTAAAAATGTTTAATTAATTCAATAGTTTTTTCAACAGATGTTTGGGGTAAGTCACATTTTCCATGGCTGCAAACGTAAATAAGGGTTTTGCCCTCTTTATAACGATTTTTCAATAGTGCTACCTTACTCTCTGTTGTGCTTCCTGCAATAACAATATTTGGGAGGTACTTTTCCTGTAGGGATTTATTAAGATTTTTTGTCTTACTTCCGGTAATAGCAACCTCATAAAAAGGATGAGTGTAATTCATCATAAGGTCCAGCCAGTTCGAATAGGAACCAGGATGAGACTTTATTTGGGGCTGTATGCTTTTCAGCATTTTTTCTGAACGTGTTTTGTAATCCGGTTTTTCCAGTAATTCTGAAAGTTTAAATAAATTTTTTGCCATAGTGGAATTTGAAGCTGGAATCACGTTATCCATGATTTCCAAAGTTCGAGTAATGAGTTTTCTATCTTTATTTGAAGTGAAATAAAACATAACTGAATCTCCGCTGAAATCTTCGATGCATATCTCACATAACTTATCGGCCAGACTTAGCCAGGATTCATCAAAAGTAATTTCATAGAGTTTTATGAAAGCCTCTATGGTGAAGGCGTAATCCTCGAGGTATGCATTTATATTGCTTTTTCCGTTTTTATAACTGTGTTTGAGTCTGCCGTTTTCGGCAATCAGGTTAGCCTTAAGGAAATTTGCATTTTTTAGGCCTGTGTTGAGATATTCTTCCTTGCCCAGTGCCGTATATGCTTCTAAATATCCTGTTAGCATAAGGGCATTCCACGAAGTAAGGCTCTTATCGTCCAGACCTGGTTTGGAACGGCTGTCTCGATGTTTTTTGAGTTTTTTCATCCACAATTGAACCTTTTCCTCTAATTGCTCTTCTGAAATATTGAATTCGGAAGCAATTTCCTCTGAATTTTTAGTTCGTATCAGGACATAACTATCTTTTTCCCATTTACCGATTCTATTTATATTGAAGTAAGCAGAAAAAAGCTTGAAATCCTCCTGAAGCAAATTTTCCAGCTCAGGTTTTGTCCAGGTGTAATAGGCTCCTTCTTCTGATTTACCCATCTCGTTTAAACTATCGGCATCTAAAGCCGAATAAAAAGCATGTTCCGATGAGGTTAGTTCTTCCTCTATAAATTCCAGGGTTTTCTCAATTACTTCCTTAAAAAGGATGTTTTTGGTGTGTTTATAGGCTTTGCTATAGAGACTAACAAGTTGAGCATTGTCGTAAAGCATTTTCTCAAAATGCGGCACGTGCCAGCGCTCATCAACCGAATATCTGGAAAAACCACCACCTACCGGATCGTAAATACCACCCCAGGCCATTTTTGTTAGCGTGTGGTAGACAAACTGTTCCAATTCTTCATCTTTCTGCTGAAGAGCATATCTAAATAGGAATTCATAATTGTTGGGCATCATAAACTTAGGAGAGCCCTTGTAACCTCCATTCTGGAGATCAAAATCTGATTTCCATTTCCCCAGGATCTCAGGATAAAAATCCCTGGAAAAAGCTTGTTCCTCTTCCGGCAGTTCTATGACTTGTAATTTTTGCAATCCCTCCTCCAGTTTTTCTGCATATTCCAGTAATTGTTCAGGTTTCTGTTTATACAATTTAGAAAGCTGAGTTAGCGCATTTATCCATTGTTCTTTTCTGAAATAGGTGCCTCCCCAAACCGGCCTGCCGTCGGGAAGAGTAACCACATTCATAGGCCAGCCACCGCTCCCGGTCATAACCTGGACGGCATTCATATAAACCTGATCAATATCCGGTCGTTCCTCCCGATCTACTTTAATATTTACAAAATTGCTATTCATAACCTTTGCCACTTCCGGATCTTCAAAACTTTCGTGCTCCATGACATGGCACCAATGACAGGCTGAATATCCCACGCTTATTATCAAAAGTTTATTTTCCTTCTCTGCCTTTTCCAGGCTTTGGTCATTCCAGGCTTTCCAGTCCACAGGATTATGAGCATGCTGTAAAAGATAAGGGCTTGACTCATTAATAAGTTCATTGGTGTATTTAGGTTTATTTCCTTTCATATTTATTATTTTTAACCCATTATTTACCCTGAAATGATAGGGTTTCTCGAAAATCTATACATTTAAAGATAAAAATTTAAAAAGGAGTTGTAGCTCTGGAATTTGTAAACTTTTATTAATTGAAAGGAGAAAGGCCTTTAAGAATTTCTTTTCCGGCAGAAGAGATCAATTTTTAGGTTTGGATATATTTAAAGCCTATGGAAGACGTATACATTGTAATGTTAGTTGCATTATTTGCACTTGCGATTACAGACCTGGTGGTTGGAGTAAGTAACGATGCCATTAACTTCTTAAACTCTGCAATAGGTTCAAAAGCTATCTCCATGCGTACTATTCTAATAGTAGCCAGTCTTGGGGTGGCAGTAGGGGCAATATTTTCCAGTGGGCTTATGGAAGTTGCACGAAAAGGGATTTTTGTTCCCGATCAGTTCTATTTTGAAGAGATCATGATCATCTTTATGGCCGTAATGATTACCGATGTTTTATTACTGGATTTTTTCAATTCTCTTGGCCTTCCAACTTCTACTACTGTTTCTATCGTTTTTGAACTTTTAGGAGCCGCAGTAAGTATGGCAGCGATTAAGATCTATATGGATACGGGGGATTTCAGCCAGCTGTCTACTTATATTAATACTGCCAAAGCTACTGAAATTATTATAGGAATTCTTCTGGCTGTGGTTATAGCCTTTGTCGTGGGTGCTATAATTCAGTATGTATCCCGACTTATTTTCTCATTTCAGTTTGAAAAGAAACTGAAATATGTAGGCGCCCTTTTTGGGGGAGGTTCTCTTACAGCCATTCTTCATTTTATATTTATGAAAGGTCTTAAGAGTGTTTCGTTTATACCAACTTCTTTTCTGGATTATTTAAACGATAACTCCTTGCTTATCATTGGGATTGGTTTTGTGATTTTCACACTGCTTTCCCAGTTGATCATGAGTGTCTTTAAAATGGACATTCTTCGGGTTATTATCGTAATAGGGACATTTGCACTGGCTCTGGCATTCGCAGGAAATGACCTGGTCAATTTTATAGGGGTTCCAATCGCGGCATGGCAATCTTTTGAGATCTGGCAATCGGCTTATCAGGCCACCGGGGTTATGCCTTCAGAATTATTAATGAGTGAACTTTCGGGAAGTGTACCTACCCCACAATTATTACTGGTCCTGGCTGGTGGGATTATGGTGGCTACGATCTGGTTTTCCGGGAAAGCCCGTTCGGTGGTAGATACCGGTGTGAACCTTGCACGTCAGGGAGAGGGATCAGAGCGCTTTGAGCCTAATTTTCTTTCCCGGGGTATTGTACGCTATTCGGTGATTTTTGGGAATGCGATTTCAGTAGTTCTTCCCCTGCGCCTTAAAAGAAAAATAGAATCCAAATTTAATAAGCCTACCTCCCATGTAAGAAGTAAAAGAGCTAATGCTCCTGCCTTTGATATGGTTAGAGCATCTGTGAATCTGGTGGTTGCCAGTGTTCTTATTTCTATTGGTACCAGTTTGAAACTTCCGCTTTCCACCACTTATGTGACTTTTATGGTAGCTATGGGTACTTCTTTGGCAGACAGGGCCTGGGATAGAGAAAGTGCAGTTTATAGAGTGGCAGGAGTTCTAAACGTGGTAGGCGGCTGGTTTGTCACCGCTATGGTTGCCTTTACCGCAGCGGCTGTATTTGCTGCAATTATATATTATGGCGGAATGATAGCCCTGGCCTTACTTATTATTCTTGCCGTAGTGCTGGTAGTAAGAAGTAGTATGTTGCATTCTAAGAAAACAAAAGAGGAAAAAAGCAAAAAACGATATAACAGAACTGATATAATTACCATTAATGAAATAACCTCTGAAAGTTCAGAAAATATATCTAGTGTGATTAGTGGCGTAAATAAAATGTACACTAAAACAGTGGATAATCTGGGCTATCATGATCTTGGTAAGCTGAAGAAAAACAGCAAGGCGATAAAAAAGCTGGAATCTGAAGTTGATGAATTAAAAGGCAATATTTTTTACTTTATTAAATCACTGGATGAAGATTCAGTAGAAGCGAGTAAATTCTATATTTTAATACTGGATAACCTTCAGGACATGGTCCAATCAATAGGATTCATTACACGGAACTCCTATAATCATGTAAATAACAACCATAAAAATCTTAAATTCAACCAGGTTAGAGACCTGAAGAAGGTTGACGAAAAGATGCAGGTTTTGTTTGATGACATCAAGGAAATCTTCGATAATCATGAATTCAACAATATTGATCAAATCCTCGCTGAAAAGCAGCAACTACTGGATTATGTTTCAGAGCTCATCCAAAGACAGATCAACCGAATCCGTACTTCTGAAACGAGCCCCAGAAATACAAAGCTTTACTTCGGATTACTGCTTGAAACAAAAGATTTAATCAGCTCCACAATGAGTTTGCTACAGTTATTCCAGGAATTCAATAAGGATGCAAATAGAACGCTTTAAAAGGCTTTTCTAGCCATTTACAGCTTCAACATAATCTACCTTTCCGTGAAGCATGTCGCGTAACATTGTTTCAATTCCGCTTTTGAGCGTCATTGTAGAAGATGGGCAACCACTGCATGCACCTTGCAGAATTACTTTTACTGTTTTGCTTTCCGGGTTATAAGAATCAAACAGAATATTTCCCCCGTCGCTGGCTACAGCCGGTTTAATATATTCATCCAGTATTGCAATTACCTGTTGGGAAGTGTCATCAAGGCTTTCCAGATCAAGCTGAGGTTTCTTTTCCTCAGATTTAGTCTCGGTCTCGGTATCAGTCATGTCAAGACTTTCGTCAGTAATTACCTCATTTCCTTCCTGCAGGAAATTACGGATAAATTCCCGTAACTCCATTGTAATTTCTTCCCAGCCTGCGATATCATATTTTTGAATAGACACGTAATTTTCGTCCATAAAGATTTCCTTTACGAAGGGAAAATGAAAGAGCTTCTGCGCCATGGGAGCGTTTTTAGCGTCATCGATATTTTTAAATTCTGCAGCCTGAAGCACTAGTTTTTTATTGGCAACAAACTTCATCACCGCCGGGTTCGGAGTGCTCTCAGCATAAACCGTAACAGGGACTGATTTTTTATCTTCGCCCGCATCTTCTTTAACTGCTTCTCCGCCTTTATTTAGATATTCCTCGATCTGGTCGGCAACTTCTTCCTGAACATCCTTCCATTCCACGATATCATATTTTTCGATCGCGATGAAATTTTGTGCAATGTAAACGGTTTTCACAAAGGGCAAATAAAATAACTGCTGGGCCAGAGGAGAGTTTTTTGCTTCGTCTATATTGTGAAATTCAAAACTTTTGTGACGGGTGAGAAATTTGTTGGCTTCAAATTTAACAATGCTGGATTTATCTGTAGGTTGTATATTGATGGCGAAAGTGCTCATAGTAAAATTTTTGTGCAAAAGTAATAAAGAAAACTTAGCTAATCGATATCTTTACCTTCCTTATGGGAATAACTTTCCGATTAAATTTATGTGTTTCAGGTAATTTGAAATTTCCCTGGGTAAAACCCTGGAGTAAAATATCTGTGCTATTCTTGTTGTTTTTCGGTTTCACCGGTCATGCTCAGGAAGTAATTCCAACATATTCAGATTATCTAACAGATAACCTTTATTTATTGCATCCTTCAATGGCAGGCGCTGCCAATTCGAATCAAATTAGACTAACCGCGAGACAACAATGGTTTGACGTAGACAATGCCCCCAACTTACAAACTCTGGCAGTTAACGGAAGGTTAGGGGAGCGGGTAGGTGTAGGAGGTATTCTTTTTAACGATCAAAACGGAAATTTCTCGAAAACCGGGGCGTACGCTACTTTCGCATATCATTTAATGTTTTCCAGAAGTGAATTTGATCTTAATCAACTTTCCTTCGGAATAAGCGCGGGGGTAATCCAGCATAGGTTGGATCAAAGTAGCTTTACAGAATATGATCCCATTATTGGGGGAGATGACCAGGCCGATATCTACGGAAATATGGATCTTGGTCTTTCTTATTATTACCTTAATTATTATGTGCACCTGGCTGCTAAGAATATATTGTCAGTAAGAAGGGAATTGTTCTATTCTGATGCAGTACCAAGTAATCAACGTAAATACCTTGTCTCTACCGGCTATGTTTTTGAAACAAATTCTCCCTGGAGTTATGAGCCATCCATTTTATTTCAACTCCGGGAGCAAACCGCTGAAAAAAATATTGACATTAATATAAAAGCATATCACGAAGTTGATTTCGGACAGGTTTGGGGTGGCCTTTCCTACCGCAACAGTTTTGAAGGTGCCGAGTATACCAGTGATGGCCAGGAAATTAAAAATCAACAATTACGATATTTAACTCCTTTTGTTGGCTTTGATTATCAGCGCTTCATGTTTGGCTACACTTATACCCACCAGTTTAATTCGTTGGTTTTAAGCAATAACGGATTTCATCAAATTACCCTGGGTTACGATTTCGGGGAAAACCGTGGTCGTTATGATTGTAAATGTCCTGCTGTTAATTAGAAATCGAGTTGGGATACCTTATAGTGGTTTTCTTCAGCATTAATAAGCGAAGCTAAAACTGCCTGATCTGTATTGCTATAAAATTCATGAATGGGTTTTTCACCTGTTTCCGCAGATAGAAGGTTATTTTGAGATAAGATTACTTTTGTTTGTCTTGCCACAGCTTCCCCTGAATCGATAAGCTGAACTTCCTCAGAAAGAATTTCCTTAAGTATAGGAATTAAATAAGGATAATGGCTACAGCCTAAAACCAGGTAATCTATAGATTGTTCCAGCATGGGTCGTAGAAGTTTTAGAAGCAAGCTTTTTGTTTGCGCGGAATCCTTTTTACCGCTTTCTATTAATTCTACAAGTCCGTTACCCTCTACCTCTATAATTTGAATGTCCTTGGAATATATTTCTGAAGCCTTATGAAAAAGTTCACTGCTTAAGGTACCCTGAGTAGCAAGGATGCCGATGGCTTTGGTTTTGGAATGCAGGGCCGCCGGCTTTATTGCCGGTTCAATCCCAATAAACGGTACATTGTAATTGCTTCTTAGGACTTTAATGGCGTTCGTGGTTGCTGTATTACAGGCCACAATAATAATTTTAGCACCCATTGCCAGAAGTTTCTCTGTATTCTTTCTGCTGAGATTTATTATTTCTTCAACGGGTTTTGTGCCGTAGGGCGCGTTTTTGCTGTCGGCCAGATAAATGGTTTTTTCGTAGGGAAGAAGTTCGTGTATTTCTTTCCAGATGGAGGTGCCGCCTACACCCGAATCAAAAATACCAATAGGTTGGTTTGAACTCATAGGTACAAAAATAAAAACTGCGCCCGAATGGAGCGCAGTTTTTAAATATATTTTGAATCTGGGAATTACATTCCAAGTTCTGACTTTACATCAGCCATAAGGTCTTTTCCATCAGCAAGGATAACTCCTGTTCCTGTAGTAGAGTCAAGAACATAATCAAAACCTTGTTCTCTGGCTACTTTCTGGATAGCTTCACGAGCTTTCTCAATTACAGGACGAATAAGATCACTCTCTTTTTTCTGAAGATCCTGTCTTGCTTTCTGGCTATGCTCCTGGATTCTTCTTTCAGTTGCCTGAAGTTCAGTAGCACGTTTCGCATTTTCTTCTTCTGTTTGAGTTTCAGCTTCAGTCTGGTAACGTTGCATTGTGTTTTGAGCTTCTGTCAACATGTCTTTGATTTCAGCATCGTAAGTTTTTTCCAACTTCTCAAGTTGGTCCATAGCATTTTTATACTCAGGCATAGACTCAACAAGCTCCTGGGTAGCGATATGTGCTACTTTTGACTGAGCATTTGTAAAAGCAGTAGCACCAAGTGTTAAGGCTAAGGCTATAAAAAGTGTTTTGAATTGTTTCATTTTAAAGGGATATTAATTGTTAAGTTAAAGGTTTGATTTATTTAGTTTATCGTGTCTTTCTGATTTCTTATCGCCTGGATGGAATCCTTTTTCCTTTTTCTTTCTTCAAGGATTCTGTTACGGCGTTCTTCAAATTCTCTTTGTCTGGCTTCTTTTATGGAATCCCGCTGTCTTTTACGTTCTTCAATAAGTGCTTCGCGCTCGCTTTTGTTGTCTTTAACTGCTTTTTCTTTTTCAGCAATTTCAGCATCTTCTTCTACAGTTCTGTTCTCCTCACGTTCAAACTCCTCGATCTCATCTTTTGAATCTAACTGGCGACGGTTAGAAGCTCTGTTAATACTTCTCAAAACCTGATCGCTGATATCTAATTGACGTGAGGCATAAACCATACCACTTTCAGAAGTGCGGTCAAAAACCATATCAAGATTACGGTTTTCAGCAATTTCCTGAACCGCGGTGAAAACCTGGTCCTGGATTGGTCTTATTAATTGTTTCTTCTGAATTATATAATCACCATTTGGGCCAAACCTGTTTTGTTCATATTCGGCAGCTTGTTCTTCGCGATAAGTGATTTCTTCTTCGCGTTCTTCAACAAGTTCTTTGGTAAGAAGAGCTTTTTCGTTTTCCAGCTCTTCCTTTAAAGCCTGAATTTCTCTTCTATTCTTTTCGGCAACTTCGCGCCAGTCTTTTACTCTGGTATCGAGCTGGGTTGCCGCTTGCTGATATTCGGGAACATTTTCAAGAATATACTCCATATCAACATAACCAATGCGGAAAGACTTTTGGGCATTTGCACCAAAATTTCCTACCAGGATTATCATCGATAAAAAGAGAATTCTTTTCATAGTACCGAATATAGAAAATATCATGCCAATTTAAAACTGTTGACCTATGATAAAATGCGTTTCCCATCCATTTGCGTTAGGGTCACCCACTATGGGGTCAAATCCGTAACCAAAATCTATTCCCAATAAACCAAAGGCCGGCATAAATATACGTAGACCTGCACCCGCCGATCTGTTAAGCTGGAATGGGTTGTAATCTTTAAAATTATCATAGGAAGCTCCAGCTTCTAAAAATGTCAAAGCATAAATTGATGCTGAAGGCTTAAGCGTGATTGGATATCTTAATTCAAGAGAATATTTATTGAAAATAGTTGCGCCATCATCTGTAGAACCTGTTGGTCTGTCAATTGGCACTACCGATTGGTTAGGATAACCTCTAAGCTGCACGGTCTCTCTTCCATCTAAACTGAAAGCTCCAAGGCCATCTCCCCCAAGGAAGAAACGCTCGAAAGGTGGCACCCCACGATCGTTATTGTAAGCACCAAGGAAACCATATTCTGCAAAAGTTCTTAGTACCAGTTTATCGTAAATTTGAGTAAACCACTCCCCGCTAAACTTAACTTTATAGAATTCCAGCCATTTAAATTTCTCCTGGTCTATTAGCGCCTGGTCAGCTACCGCATTTTCAGGGGTAACACGTCCACCCTCACGATCTATAAGGTTGCCGTTTTCATCTTTCAATTGAAATTCTTCCTGATTTCCGAGGTTTGCATAATCTACATCATTCCATAGAGAATATGGAGGGGTGAGTTTAGCCGTCAACTTAAATTTAGATCCTCCCGTAGGGAAAATCGGGTTTATGTAAGTGTTATCTCTTGTTAATCCGAAGGTGTAACTTAAGTTATTGGAATGTCCATCCCCGAAAGTAAATAGTCCTGTGTTGTAGTTGTTCAGGTTATAACGTTGGAATCCTACAGCATGAGAAACTGTTATGTATGGATCGGGTACTGTTAAACGCTTTGCTAAACCTACATTTATTCCAAGAATGTCAAAGCTTCTGCTTTTATCGGCTCTTCGGCTCAAATAATCAAACAGGAATTGCCTGGTATAAGAGAACGAAGTCTGTAGGCTAACCGGTTTTTTACCTCCCAGCCATGGTTCGGTAAAACTAAGACTGTAGGTTTGGTAAAAGGTACTGGCCTGCGCCCTTAAGGAAAGCGATTGACCGTCTCCCATGGGTAATGGCTTGTATGATTCTTTGTCAAAAATTCCTGAAAGAGCGAAATTATTAAAGGATAACCCCAGGGTTCCTATAAAACCTCCACCGCCATAACCACCTTGTAGCTCAATCTGGCTGGCACCAGCTTCTACTACCGAGTATTCCAAATCAAGAGTTCCGGTTTGTGGGTTTGGATCAACAAAATTAGGTTCCAGCTGTTCTGCATCAAAAAATCCTAACTGTCCTAATTCCCTAACCGTAGATACCACATCTTCCTGGCTGTACTTCTGGCCAGGCTTGGTTCTTAATTCCCGGTAGATCACGTGGTCTTTTGTTTTGTCGTTTCCGGTAACCCGAATTTCATTAAAATAAGCCTCTTTTCCTTCCATGATTCTTATTTCAAAATCTATGGTGTCATTGTAAACATTGGTTTCAACCAGGTCTATGTTCGAGAAAAGATATCCATTGTTTTTGTAAAGGTTGGAAAGATCCTGGGCGTCTGGCCTGCTTTGGTCCATAATTCGTTTATCCAAAAGTACACCGTTGTAGATATCTCCTTTGTTTATTCCAAGGACTCTTTGCAGATGGTCATCAGAATATACCGAATTACCTAAAAATTCTATGTCGCCGATATAATATTGGTCTCCTTCTTCAATTTGAAGTCGTAAGGCTATACTTTTTTCGTCTTTTTCAATAAGACTATCGGAAACGATACGGGCATCCCGGTAACCTGTTTCTTTATATTTATCAATAATGGACTCCTTGTCTTCCTGATAATCTGCCCGAACAAATTTTGATCTTTTCCAGAATCTAAACAGGTTTTTCTGCTTAGTGTTTTTCATATTGCGTTTCAGTTTGGCGTCTGAAAAGCTTTCATTTCCAACAAATTCGATGTCATCTATTTTAACGCGATCTCCCTTATCGATATTCACCATCATATTAACAAGGTTAGATGCGGTGTCTGTGGTGTCTTCTACCGGAGTTGTGTTGACATTTACTCTGGCGTTAAAATAACCTTCCTTACGATATTTATTTTCGATATAATTTTTGGTGGTCGTGATAAGGTTTTCAGTAACCTTTGCACCTTCCCTGAGTTTGTTTTCTTCCAGGAGTTCTTCCTGTTCGCGCTTCTTTAGCCCCTGAATCCTAACCTTGGAGAGCTTAGGAACTTCCTGGATTTCCAATTCAAGATCGGCAACTCCATCTTCAACATTAGTAATGTAGAAATTAATATCACTGAAAAGATCCAGCTTCCATAGTTTTTTCAGGACTTTGCTCAAGCGGTCTCCGGGAATGTAGATTTCCTCTCCCTCCTTAAGGCCGGTATAGGCGATAACGGTTTGTTCGTTATAACTTACGTTACCCGTTACGCTTATTTCTCCCAGAATATATTTTTCACCATCTGAAATTGGCAGGTCTTGTGCCTGGGTGGAGGATGTGCCTAAAATAAAACAAAATGCTACAAGTGCTATAAACTTCTTTGTCATGAATGCGCTAACTGAGTTGCTCACTGGTTTTTCCAAATCGTCGTTCTCTATTTTGATAATTGTAAATGGCCTCAAAAAGGTTTTCTTTTCTGAAATCAGGCCATAGTATTTTTGTAAAATATAATTCTGCATAAGCAATTTGCCATAGGAGGAAATTACTAATGCGCTGCTCACCGCTCGTTCTTACAAGCAGATCTACATCTGGTAAATTTCGGGTGTAAAGATGCTGATTTATAACCGATTCATCAATAGCTTCAGGAGATATTTCCTCGTTTTTAACTTTCAGGCTTATTTCTTTAATTGCGCTGGTTAATTCTTCCCGGGAACCATAACTTAAAGCCAGTGTTAAAACCATACGATTATTGTCTTTGGTTTTTTCTATAACTTCCTGAAGCTCACGGAATGCCTTTTTTGGAAGATTATCCAAGTTTCCGATAGCGCTTAAACGTATATTGTTTTCCTGAAGGGTTTTGATTTCTTTTCTAAGAGAAGAAACCAGGAGTTTCATAAGTGTTTGAACCTCTAATTTGGGCCTGTTCCAATTTTCAGTAGAAAAAGCATACAGCGTAAGATTTTCTATCCCAATTTCTGCGGCTCCTTCTACTACATCCCTTACCGCAGTAGTACCTTGTTCGTGTCCTTTTATTCTTAAGAAACCTTGTTGTTTTGCCCACCTACCATTACCATCCATAATTACGGCAATGTGCTTAGGCAATTTCTTAAGGTTAATTTTATCTCTGTAATTCATACTAAAAATTCCGGTAACAAGGTCTTCTACCCCAGGAAAAGGTGAAATTCACCCCCGTGAAAACATACCAATCGTTGGTATTCCGGTTTCCAAATTCAATTGGCGGATCCCGCCTGTCTAATAATTCTTCTGGCCAGCTACCATCCAGGTTATCGGTGAAAGTGTAGCGTGCCCCAATCTCGAAAGCGCCTACAATATGGCTTGTGATACTCTCCTTATATCCAATTACCATTGGGATGGCAAAAGACCAGTTGGTACCTTCGTTCACCAGATTCCCGCCACGACCATTTTTTAAATACAGATGATCTGCTTTGAAATATGTTAATCCGGTGTAAAGATAAGGCGAACTTTGCGGATGTCCTTGATGAAGATCAAAATCCCAGAAATTAAATTCTATTCCTAAAGAAGCTTCAGCGATATTATTGCTGAAAGAATACCCTCTCTGTACTCTCCTTGTTTCTGAAGATTTGGTGTCATCGGCATTTAATTCAGCAAAAAGTAATGATAATCTGAAGGAATGCCTGGGGCTTCGGTTCCATTTTACCAGTCCTCCAAACACCAGTGAATTAGGGAGAATATAATTTGTTCTACCTACATCACCTATGAAGTTAGCTCCACCTATAAATGGGCCTCCCTCAAAGGTTTGTGAATATGTGTTAGCCGAGTAAGCAAACATGATTACAAAAGCTATTAGGTACCTCATAGGTTTTCAAAAGTTTGCAAATATAACAATAATGTTTGCTCCACAATAATTTGAGCAGTTTTGTACATATTCATAAACAGATTTAGAAAACTTTTATTGTTTAATTGCGCTTATCTTCTCCCCATAAAAGTTTCTGGCGCAGGGTATGTAGGAAGCTTTGTTCATTTAGTTCTACAATATTTACTGTGAATGGGGCTTTGGTAATGGTGATCTTGGTGTCATTCTTTAAAGATGCAATGCGGGAATCCATAGAGAGTAAATGCGTGTCTTCTCTCCCCGATACTCTGAGTGTGATTTTGGTGCTATCTTTAATAACCAATGGCCTGGCGTTTAAGTTGTGCGGGGCAATTGGGGTGATCACAATGGAGTCGGTGTCTGGGGTGATCACTGGGCCGCCGCAACTTAAAGAGTATCCGGTGGAGCCTGTAGGAGTAGAAATGATTAATCCATCTGCCCAATATGAAGTTAGATACTGGTCGTTTAACCAGGTGTCTACCGTTATCATCGAAGTGGTATTTTTTCGGCTAACGGCTATTTCGTTCAGGGCAACATTTTCAAAAATATCATCCTCAGGGTCGGGATAACAAGCAGTTTTTAAAACACTGCGAGAAGAAATGCTGAATTTCCGGTTAAGGATGCTGTGAATAGTGCTTTCTATCTCTTCCTTTTGTATGGTGGCCAGAAAGCCTAACCTTCCGGTGTTAATTCCAATAATCGGGATCCCGAGATCTCTTACATAATTTATTGATTTCAGAATGGTTCCATCGCCTCCAATGCAAAAAAACAGGTCATAGGACCTGTCTAAAAAGGTGAAAGTTTCATAAAAGCTTCGGGAATCGGGAACTGTCTTATTGAGTTTAATGAGTTCAAAGAATTTTTCCTCAATTATAACCTTTACATTCTCATTGTCGAGCAACTCCAGAAGTTGCCCGATATATTCTCCGGCATTTGTATGATAAAATTGTCCGTAGATCCCAATCTTCATATTAAATATTCAGGTATTTGTCTAAGTATTTAGAGCGGTCTTTTAAATTCTTGTTGAAATTGTCTTCCTGATGCTCTGAAACCACCCGGTACCCATACCGCCTGAATGCCTGGATGATCTCATTTATTCCCGATGGGCTGAGTTTCAATGTGATTTGAGCAAGATCATTCTCGAATTTTGATACAAAAACCCCAAGCATATTGGCGTTGTTGGATTCTACGATCTGACTTATTTCGCTGAAGGAATAATCTTTAAAGCCTTTTTCCAATACGATAATATTTCCCGGTTCGCTAAGAAGAGGGGTTTCGTTGAACAAAGCTATTATTTCATTGAGTTCCACATATCCCAGGTATTTATTTTCTTCATCTAAGACTGGTAAAATATTAGTGTTGTTTTGTGCAAAAGCGTCCAGAATGTCCAGCCAATATTCCGTTTCTCTAACAAAAAAGCCTTCCAGGGAATATTGATAATCCCCCAGGGTTTTTTCGGTTTCAAAACTACGGATGTCATTTTCTGAGATACAACCCATATAAATCCCGTTATTTTCTACCGGGAGATGGGAATAAGTGAGCTCGTTGAACAGATTCTGAATCTCTCCAACCTTGTCTGAAAAATGGCAAATAGAAACATCGTTTATTATAAAATCTTCTACGTTCATAACCCTCATCCTTATTTCTGCAAATTAATTAAAATAAAATTCATCAGGGCATTGGCAAGTTTGTATTTTTGTTAATCTAAAGCCAAAATGATGACCAAATTAAGCGTTAATATTAATAAAATCGCAACGCTCCGTAATGCCCGCGGGGGCAATATTCCTAATGTGCTGCAAACCGCTCTGGATATTGAAAAATTCGGTGCCCAGGGGATTACCGTTCACCCACGCCCTGATGAAAGACATATTCGTTACAGCGATGTTCGTGAGTTAAAACCAGTCCTGAAAACCGAATTCAATATTGAAGGAAATCCCGTTAAAAAATTCATTGACCTCGTTCTTGAAGTTAAGCCTGAACAGGTAACCCTCGTTCCCGATGCGGAAGATGCTATCACTTCTAATGCCGGCTGGGATACTGTGAAACACCGGGATTTTTTGAGAGAGGTGATTTCAGAGTTTAAAAATAATGGAATCCACACTTCGATCTTTGTTGACCCAGAAATAAACCAGATCCAGGGTGCTGCAGAAACAGGAACTGATCGTATTGAATTATACACCGAGGCCTACGCTCTGGCCTTTTCTGAAGGCCATAGAGCCGGGGTTAAAACTTATGCCGAATGTGCCAGAAAAGCTCATGAATTAGACTTAGGTGTTAATGCCGGTCATGATCTATCTCTCGAAAATCTGAGATATTTTAAGGAGGAGGTACCTTTTCTTGATGAAGTATCAATTGGGCACGCGTTAATTTCTGAAGCTTTATATTTAGGTTTGGAAACCACAGTTAAAAGGTATCTTGAACTTTTAAAATAAAAGCTTAGCTATGAAATTACATTCAAATATTCTTGGAGAAGGCACGCCATTTATCTTCTTGCACGGTTTTTTAGGCATGGGAGATAACTGGAAAACCCTTGGGGGTGAATTTGCCGAGGCAGGTTATCAGGTGCATCTTGTCGATCAGAGAAATCACGGGAAAAGTCCACATAGCGATGATTTTGATTATCAAATTATGGCTGATGACATAGTTGATTATTGTAAGCAGCATAATCTTTCTGATATTATATTGTTAGGGCATTCTATGGGTGGAAAAGCTGCTATGCTAATGGCTGCCCAAAACCCTGAATTGGTGAAAAAGCTCATTGTAGTGGATATCGCACCAAAATATTATGCGCCCCATCACCAGCAAATACTGGATGGATTAACTGCGCTTGAAGAAGCCAACTTAAGTTCGAGAAAAGAGGCGGAGAATCTCCTGAAGGAGTTTATTTCCAACAAAGGCATCAGACTTTTTTTGCTGAAAAACCTGGATAGAGAGTCTCAGGATAAGCTTTGTCTTAAGCTTAATCTTTCAGCCTTAAAAGCAAATATAGAAAAGGTTGGAGAGGCGTTGCCAGAAGACCAAAAATATAAAGGGGAAACCGTGTTTATAAGGGGGGAGAATTCAGATTATATTACTTCTGAAGATGAAGTTTCGATAAAAGAGCAATTTCCAAAAGCCGAAATAATAAGCATTCCCAATGCAGGTCACTGGGTTCATGCCGAGAATAGTGATGCTTTTTATGATGCTGTGCTGAAATTTCTTTAAATTTACCCGTATTATATTATGTATGCATAATAAATTGCCATGATTTATTGCATACTTTCTAATTTGTTCTATTTTTGAGGAGACTATTTTATTAAATACCATTATTAATCCCAATTCAATTATGAAAAAACTATTATTTCTATGTCTGTTTGGTTTAGCTGCAGCCGTAACATATGCCGGAGGGTACAGAGTAAGCCTGCAAGGGCAACGCTCTCTCGCCATGGGGCACACCGGTGTCGCAGTAGTAAATAATGCCGAACTGGCTTTCTTTAACCCTGCCGGGTTGGTGTATCTGGAAAATAAGATTAATGTGGCCGTAGGAGCCAGTGCTGTATTTTCAGAAGTAGTATGGCAAAATGACCAATTTGGTGAAACTTATCGAACAGACAGTCCCGTGGGAACTCCGTTCTATGCTTATTTTTCTTACAGAATGAATGACTGGCTAAGTCTTGGTCTTGCCGCTTATACGCCTTACGGGAGTACCGTAGAGTGGCCAAACGACTGGTCTGGATCCCACCTGATAAATAATATCGATCTACAGGCGATTTATATTCAGGCCTTGGCCTCCGTGAAAATTTCAGACAACCTTAGTGTTGGTGGTGGTCCTATTTATGTTTCAGGAGCCGTTAATTTTAACCGAAACCTGAATAGAACTCTAACCGATCTTGATGGTAATCGTTCCAATGTTACTGTTGATGCCAGTGGCGTTAGCGCTTTTGGATGGTCTGCCAGTGCGATGTATAAGCCTACCGAAAGGTTGACAGTTGGTCTTAATTACCGTTCAGAAATAATAATGGATGCTGAAGATGGAGACGCAGATTTCCAAAATATCCCGAACTCTCCATTGACTCCATTTGAAGACACTAAATTTGATGCTGAACTACCTCTTCCCGCCGAACTTTCTGTGGGAGTTTCATACGAATTACTCGATAAATGGTTGTTGGCGTTCGATTACAACCGAACTTACTGGAGTGTATATGAATCTTTGGATATTGATTTTGCAAATCCAAACATCCCTGATTCTGAAAATGTAAGAAACTATAAAGATGCTGCAACTTACCGTTTTGGAATGCAGTATTTAGCAAATGAAATGTTTACCCTTAGGGTAGGTTACTACTTTGATGAGTCTCCGGTGCAATCGGGTTATTTTGCTCCTGAAACACCAAGAAATGATGCCCATGGCTTTACCGGTGGTTTATCTGTGAATGTTAATGAGAAGCTTTCTATAGATGCGGCTTTCCTGTATAACCGTTATAAGGAAGTTGATGAGTCATATGATTTTTATAGCGAAGACGGACAAAGAGTGCCGTTTGAAGGAACCTATAAAACCTCAGCTTTTATCCCGGGTCTTGGTTTAACGTATAAAATTTAATTGAAGAACATGAAAAAATATTATAGATATATAGCAGTAGTACTAGCCGCAGGAGTTTTGTCTTGTGAACCAGAATTGGAAACCCCGGTAGATGAATTAGGTACTTACAGTAATGGCGAAGCCGATTTCTCAAGTTATGTGGCCTTAGGGAACTCCCTAACTTCAGGTTATGCCGATGGTGGCTTATACATTACAAGTCAGGAAAATTCATATCCGAACATTATGGCGCAACAATTTGCCCTAACCCAGGAAACCAATGAATTTACTATACCTTATGTGAATGATAATACCGGGGGGCTTTTATTCGGTGGAAATGTTATCGCTGAGAACCGTTTCGTTTTGGCAGTTGGTGCGAATGGAGAACCAGGGCCTGTACGTTATACAGGTAGTCAGCCTACCACAGATATTGTGAACACTCTTGATGGACCATTTAGTAATATGGGTGTATCTGGAGCAAAGAGCTATCACCTGGTGGCACCCGGATATGGGAATATTGAAGGTGTTCCTACCGGAATGGCTAATCCTTACTTCGCTCGTTTTGCCACTTCAGCTTCAACAAGTGTAATTGAAGATGCCATGATGATGAATCCAACCTTTTTCTCTCTTTGGATTGGGAATAATGATGTTCTTGGGTATGCAACTTCAGGAGGAACCGGAGAAGATCAAACCAATAATACCGATCCTTCTACTTATGGTCCAAATGATATTACCGATCCTAATGTATTTGCTTCGGTTTATACACAACTGGTAGAAACGTTAACCAATACTGCTAGTGGCGGAGTGGTGGTGAATATACCGGATGTAACATCTGTACCATATTTTACAACTGTACCTAATAACGCTTTGGTTTTAGACGCTGAAACTGCTGGAAACCTTACCGGGTTCTTCCAGGCGGTTTCCCAGGTTTTTACCGGTGTTTTAATGCAACAAGGTGTTCCACAGGAGCAGGCAGCAGCACTTGCAAGTCAGTATGCCTTAACTTTTAGCGAAGGTCCTAACAGATTTGTGATTTCCGTAGAACCATCAGATGCTAATCCTCTTGGTTTCCGTCAAATGACAGAAGAAGAATTATTGCTTTTAACCATAGACCAGGGAGCTTTGGCTGAAGGTTATGGTTCAGTGAGATTGACTCCTGAAGTTATGCAGGTACTTGGGGTTCTTCAAAGTGGTGACCAACCAACCCAGGAGCAGGTTAATACGCTGTTTAGCGCTGTAGATGGTATAGAGGATGCCGATGTCCTGGACGGAGAAGAAATTGAAAATATTGAAAATGCAACGGCTGCATATAACCAGGCGATCTCTGCTATTGCAGATGCCCATGGTTTGGCAATGCTTGATGCAAATGCTCTTCTAACCGATATCGATCAAAACGGATATAATTTTGATGCCGGGACAGTGACATCAACTTTCGCTACTGGCGGTGCTTTTTCTTTAGACGGGATTCATCTAACGGCTCGTGGATATGCAATTATAGCCAACGAGTTAATCAAGGAAATAAACAGTACATATAATGCTTCTGTACCGGGAGTTAATATTGGGAACTATCCCACGATTACTCTCAATAATGAAGTGAATTAAAGAACTTCACTTTCTTCAATTTCTTAAAACGCCGGAATCTCCGGCGTTTTTTGCATATTTGTAGTACTAACACCATAAACTATGAACTTCATTTTAAGAATTTTACTTACTGCCCTGGCCGTGGTTATACTGGCCAAATTTCTTCCCGGCGTTGAGGTCGCGGGTTATGTCACTGCCATAATTGTTGCCATTGTTCTGGCTATATTAAACCTTTTGGTTAAACCAATTTTAGTGTTGTTTACACTCCCGGTAACCATTTTAACTCTGGGTTTATTTTTATTGGTCATAAATGCGATAATCATTCTTTTAGCTGATGCTTTTGTGGGCGGATTTGCGGTGAATGGTTTTCTTATCGCCTTACTTTTTAGTTTACTTTTATCGCTCTTTCAATCCATCTTGTTTTCCCTTCTCGGAAAAGATTAGAAGAGGGCTGAAATTCAATAAATTGAAACTTTGCGGGCTTGGGAAAAAAGTGTAATTTTGCACTCCAATTTTTATAACAAGTCACGATGAATATTACCAGAGAGAATATTGATGAGCTTAATGCGGTAGTAAAAGTTGATATCGCAAAGGAAGACTATGCCCCAAAGGTAGAGAAGATATTGAAAGATTACCGTAAAAACGCCAACATACCCGGTTTTAGAAAAGGCCACGTGCCAATGGGAATGGTTAAAAAACAATACGGCCAGGCAGTTTTAGTAGATGAGGTGAACAAACTTCTACAGGACGCCCTTAATAAATACCTTACCGAAGAAAAACTTGATGTTTTAGGAAATCCTATCCCAAGAGAGCAGGAAGATTTCGACTGGAATAAAGAAGAATACAGCTTTGAATTTGAGCTTGGTCTTGCTCCTGAATTTGAGGTGAATCTTGATCTTGAAAAGCCGGTTACCAAGTATAACATCGTTGCCGATGAGAAGATGGTTAATACCCAGCTCGAATCTATGCAAAAGCAGTACGGGAAACTGATTTCAAAAGATGAGGTTGATGATGAGAAGGATATCGTTGCCGGAACTTTCAAAAACGAAGAAGAAGGGATCGAGAAGGAATCTTCAGTAGAACTGGAAAAGGTCAACGGCAAAAAGAATCTTGATAAATTTATGGGCTCCAAAGTTGGAGACACCATTAAATTGAAGACTAAAAATCTTTTCAAAGATGATCACCAGTTAATTGATCTTCTTGGAATCGATCACGATAAAGCTCACGATCTTGATATTGAAGTTGAATTCACTATTTCTGAAGTTAACAAAAGAGAGCTGGCCGACCTTGACCAGGAACTTTTTGACAAGCTCTTCGGAAAGGAT
>NZ_JBEPWD010000010.1:0-47838 GCF_041642575.1 Salegentibacter sp.
CCTTTGTCTGATTTCCTTTCAGGCCATAGCTCAAACTCACATTTTAAAAGGAAAAGTCACCGAGGATGATGTCCCCATTGAAGGCGTTTCGGTTTACGCTAAGGAAACAGGTGCAGGAACCCAAACCAATGCCGATGGTAATTACCGTTTGGAACTGGAAGACGGGTCTTATAACCTAATCTTTTCCTATGGAAATCAGAAATCTGTTCAGGTGGATCTTTTCCAGAACAAAACCCTGAATATCGATCTTTCTGACGCGCAGGAAGTGCTTGATGAGGTTTTTCTCTCGTCTTTAAGGGTAAATGCCCAATCTCCCATTACTTACAGTAACCTGACCAATGAGGAAATTGAAGACCGAAATCTGGGTCAGGATATTCCAATTCTAATGAATTATATGCCCAATGTGGTCTCTACCTCAGATGCCGGAGCGGGAATTGGCTACACGGGAATTCGCGTTAGAGGTAGCGATGGTACAAGGGTAAATGTAACCATTAACGGTGTGCCCTATAACGATGCCGAAAGCCAGGGAAGTTTCTGGGTTAACCTTGGGGATTTCGCTTCCTCTGTAGAGAATATGCAGCTTCAGCGTGGGGTAGGAACTTCAACAAACGGAGCCGGAGCTTTTGGAGCCAGTCTTAATATTCTTACCGATGGCTACAAGGAAGAAGCTTCCGCAGAGCTTGCTAACAGTGTAGGGTCTTATAACACCAGGAAACATACCTTGAAATTCAGCACCGGCCTTATTGATGAGAATTGGGAATTCGCCGGGCGTGTTTCACAGATTAAAAGTGATGGATATATAGACCGGGCTGAGAGCGATTTGAAATCTTATTTTCTACAGGGAACTTTTGTAGATGAAAACACCCTGATAAAAGCCCTCACTTTTGGCGGAAGCGAAAGAACCTATCAGGCCTGGTACGGAATAGATGCTGAAACCCTTGAAACCGATCGAACTTTTAATCCTGCGGGAATCTATGAAGATGAGAATGGCGAGACCCGTTTCTATGAGAATCAAACCGATAATTACAAGCAGGATCATTATCAGTTATTGTGGAACGAGGAATACAATTCTAACTGGTCTTCTAACCTTGCACTTCATTATACCTACGGAAGGGGTTTTTATGAAGAGTATGAAGAAGGTGCCGATCTCACCGAATTTGGATTAGAACCTTTTGAAGCCGGGGGTGAGATGATTTCTAATTCAGATCTTGTTGGTACCAAATGGCTGGATAACCATTTCTACGGAACAACCTTTGGGATCAATTACCAGGAAAGTGATTTTGATCTGGTCCTGGGCGGAGGATGGAATAAGTATGTTGGCGATCATTTCGGGGAAGTTATCTACACGAAATTTGCCCGCAACAAAAGGCCTTACGAACCGTATTACGAAAATACAGCCACAAAAACCGATTTTAATATCTACGGAAAAGCAACTTTTTCGATTACTGAAAAACTAGCGGCTTATGCTGATCTTCAGTTGAGGACTGTTAATTATGAAACAGAAGGAATACTTTCTGACGGAAGTGATTTTCCGGTAGATGATAATTTAAACTTTTTCAATCCCAAAGCGGGACTTACCTACCAGATGAATACCGGTAATCAGTTTTATTTCTCTTTTGCCCGGGCACACAGGGAACCCAGCCGAAACGACTATGAAAACGGCGATCCTGAACCTGAGGAATTAAATGATTTTGAATTGGGGTGGAGGTACAACTCGCCTAATGTTCAGGTGAATTCGAACCTTTACTATATGGATTATCAAAATCAACTGGTGCTAACCGGTGGCTTGGATGAAGTTGGAGCTTTCATTCGTGAAAATAGTGGAGAAAGTTACCGTTTGGGGCTGGAAATAGACGCCTCGATAAGAATTTCAGATAAAATAAACTGGAGGCCAAACTTGTCTTTGAGTCAGAATCAAAATATAGATTTCGTTTCTACCTGGGACGGGGAAGCGGTAAATTTTGGTAATACCGAGATTTCGTATTCTCCCACCATTGTTGCGGGGAATATGATAGGATATACTCCAATTGAAGGTTTGGAACTGAATTTTCTTTCTAAATATGTGGGCGAACAGTATATGAGTAATATTGAAACCGAAGCTTCAAAACTGGATAGCTATTTTGTAAATGATTTTAATGTGCAATACAGTTGGAAAGATGCTCCGCTTTTTAAAGAGGTAGTATTTACCGGTCTTCTTAATAATATTTTTGGAGTAGAATATGTTTCCAATGGTTACTATTATACTTACGATGTGCCAAACCCTGAATTTGCCAGCGGACTGCAAACCTATGACGGAGCGGGATATTATCCGCAGGCCACAAGAAACTTTTTAGTTGGAGTTACTTTGAAATTTTAATTTGTTTGTGACCATCCCTCTCCTTTTTCATTAAAGGGGAGGGATTTTTGTATTCTAATTATATACTTCAATTACATTCCCTCGTCGTTCTATTCGGTAAGGTTTTAAAGTATACTGGCCCTCACCCTCAGTGAGCTCACCGGTTACAATATTGTATTCATTTCCATCGTCACACTGGCATTTTGCGGTAATTCCGGTTACCTGCATCGCAGAGCAATTACTTGGCGGGTGGTTTGGGTCGCTTAGTTCAAACGCGGTGTACTGGGAATTATTGATGTTGTAAACCACAATACCTTTTATCCCATTGCTGTAAGTGGAATAGGAATTCCCTGGAAACTGTAGATTGTTATATTCGGGCAGGTCTAAATTTAGCTGAATCCTGAAATTAATATCCGGAAGATTGGGGTTATTAATTCGGTTGTTATCATCTGTTGAGCACCCGACGAAATAAACCGAAATGATTAAGCCAAGAAGTATCTTTTTCATAAAATATGCATTTCTTGCTGAAAGAATATAATTGCTTTCAAAGCTTAAATTTATTATATTTGTGTAGATAAAATCCCGTTTTGCATGGGATTTTTTTGTATTTATATAAACGAAGAAGTTATGAGCAAAGTATCTTATTATACTGCAGAAGGGCTTAAAAAGTTGAAAGATGAATTAAATCAGCTTAGAGATGTTGAACGGCCAAAAGCTTCTGAAGCGATCGCCGAAGCCCGTGATAAAGGAGACCTTAGTGAGAATGCTGAATATGATGCAGCTAAGGAAGCCCAGGGAATGTTGGAAATGAAAATTTCCCAAATGGAAGAAATTGTGGCTAATGCCCGCGTTATAGACGAATCTCAACTCGATACCTCTAAGGTGCTTGTGCATTCTTTTGTTCGGATTAAAAATCTGGGCAACGGTTCAGAAATGAAATATAAGCTAGTAGCCCAAAGCGAAGCCGATCTTAAATCAGGGAAAATTTCAGTGGATTCTCCTATAGGAAAAGGTCTGCTTGGCAAAAAAGTAGGTGAAAAGGCCGAAATTGATGTTCCCAGCGGAAAAATGGAATTTGAAATTCTCGAAATCTGGAGGGAATAATTTTTATTTAACAAATAGGTAAAATCCTTTTCCAATTCCTTAACTCAGGAAGAAAGAAAAGGATTTTATCTTTAAGGAAACTAACAAAAACCAAAGTTATGGCCACACTTTTCAGTAAAATAGCCCAGGGAGAGGTCCCTGCTTATAAGATCGCAGAAGATAGTCAGTTTCTTGCTTTTCTCGATATCAACCCGAATGCCAAAGGCCATACTCTCTGTATTCCCAAGAAGGAAGTAGATAAGATCTTTGATCTGGATGAGGAAATTTACCAGGAATTGATGCGTTTCTCCCGAAAAGTAGCAATTGCCCTGGAGAAAACCGTTCCCTGTAAACGTGTTGGAATGGCTGTGGTAGGCCTGGAAGTGCCCCACGTACATGTTCATCTTATCCCGCTGAATTCCATGAAAGACATGGATTTCTCAAATAACGTGGAAATGAGCAAAGAAGAGTTTGAAAAGCTTGCTCAGTCTATTCACGTAAACCTTTAGGGAGATCTTTTAACCAGGTTTTAGAGAAAATCAGAATAGATCAGACTTTCCTTAGAGAGATTCTGAAGGTTGTGCCTTTATTGATTTCGCTGTGGGCTACTTTAATTCTTCCACGGTGATATTCTTCTATAATTCTTTTAGCCAGCGAAAGACCTAATCCCCAACCTCTTTTCTTAGTGGTATGTCCGGGCTCAAAGATGAGTTTGAACTTATTTTTGTCTATACCCTTTCCGGAATCCTTAATATCAATATAAGCCCAGTTATTGTCCTGTTTTATCGAGATAATAAGTGTGCCTTTACCACGCATGGCATCTATAGCGTTTTTCACAAGATTCTCTATGGTCCAGCTATAGAGTTGTTGGTTAAGGTTTACATAAATGGTTTCATCAGGGACGATTAATTGAAAATCGATTAGGTTTGAGCTTCTGGTCTTTAAATAATCAAAGGTATTATGTGTTTCTTCTACAATATCTGTCCTGGTTAATAGCGGTGCTGAACCAATCTTGGAGAAGCGTTCGGTGATGGTTTTCAGGCGGTCTATATCCTTTTCCATCTCCCTGATATATGAAGGATTTACATTTTCCCCCTTCAGAATTTCTGTCCACCCGATTAATGAAGATAAAGGTGTACCGATTTGATGCGCGGTTTCCTTGGCCATCCCGGCCCATAATTTATTCTGTTCACTGGATTTTGTTGTGGTATAGAAAAAATAAACCACTCCAATAAACAAGAAGCCTATAAGGGTGAGCCCAATAGGATAATATTTTAGCTTATTTAGTGCCGGGGAATTTCCGTAGAAAATATATTGTTCCTGTCCTTCACCAAGGTTAATAACAATAGGTTCATTTTCATCCTTTATGCGGTTGAGGTAATTTTTTAACCTCTTTTCGTTCTGGGTAATTGAAGGATCTATATTTGTGGTGTAGGCCACCTGCCCATCGGCATAGGTATGAATTATAGGAATACTGGTGTTATTATTAAGTATTTCCAGGATAAGATCAATCTCTGAGTCGGCTGTGGCATTGTCAAGCTCCTGCTGAGCTTTTGCCCAGATGTTCATCTTGGCGCGTTCATCTTCTTTGAGGCGTTGGAAAAAAATTGAGGTATTCCACAGAACTAACCCGACAACTACCAAACAGGATATTACAATAAACCAGCGGTTAAAATTTCGCTCATCAGGAAAATTCATTCAGTAAAACAGGTTTTATGATTTAAAGATAAGCGTTTTTAAACATTTTTTATTGTACGGCTGTCCTTTTCATTCCTTATGGGTTTCGTTACCTTTGTCAAAAATTTAAGAATGGTAAGTATAACTCCCGGAGAGATTAGTACCGGCAAATTACATCAATATTTGCTTGGAGCGGTTGGACCAAGGCCTATCGCATTTGCCAGCACTCTGGATGAACAGGGCAGACCTAATTTGTCTCCCTTTAGCTTCTTTAATGTTTTTGGTTCCAATCCCCCAACCCTGATTTTTTCTCCTGCCAGGCGCGGAAGAGATAATACTGTTAAGCATACTTATAATAATGCTAAGGCCACCAAAGAAGTGGTGATAAATATTGTGAATTTCGAGATGGTGCAGCAAATGTCACTTTCCAGCACCGAATATGGCGAAGGAATAAATGAATTCGAGAAAGCAGGGCTTACCATGTTGAGGTCAGAGCTTGTTAAACCTTTTCGCGTAGCTGAATCTCCTGTACAGTTTGAATGTAAAGTGAAAGAAGTTGTCGAACTCGGGCAGGAAGGTGGAGCAGGTAACCTGATTATTTGCGAGGTACTGAAAATGCATATAAAAGAAGAAATTCTGGATGAGAACGGATTTATAGATCAGCATAAGATCGATCAGGTAGCGCGAATGGGAGGTAATTGGTACACCCGCGCCAATATGGGAATGTTCGAAGTGCCCAAACCGCTTTCTACTTTAGGAATTGGTGTGGATTCTATTTCTGCTGAAATAAGAGATAGTAAGATACTTACCGGAAATGACCTGGGGAAACTTGGGAATGTGGAGCGTTTACCTTCTGAAGAAGAAATTCAAGGTTATTTGAAGGAAAATTCAGAAATTGCAAAACTTATTAAAAGCGGAGATATAAATAAAATTCATCTAAAGGCCCAGGAACTTCTGAAAGCGGAAAACCCTGAAACGGCCTGGAAAATACTATTAGCAAAATAAAGATTTATGGAAGTACAAGGAAAGATTAAACTTATTGGGGAGACTAAAACCTTTGGCAGCAATGGTTTTAGAAAGAGAGAATTGGTGGTGACCACAGAGGAACAGTATCCACAACATATAATGATCGAGTTCGTACAGGATAAAACCGATCTTTTGGATAGTTACCAGGTTGGCCAACCGGTAAAAGTAGGAATTAACCTACGTGGACGTGAATGGGTTAGTCCTCAGGGAGAAACCAAATATTTCAATTCCATACAAGGTTGGAGAATTGAGAACCTTCAGGCACAGCAGCCCGGAACTCAGGAGGTACCTCCACCAGACCAGTTTGAACCGGCAAGTGATTTTAACGAAGAAGATCACGATGATCTACCGTTTTAATTCTGATAAAATTTATAATTTAAAAGCCTGGTAGTTTTCTGCCAGGCTTTTTTAATCCTAAAATTTGAGCTGTTGATCTTTCTTAAAGCCGGTGATCCTTTTCCTCCCGTAGAAAAAGCCGATGAGCAGGGGCTTCTTGCCGTTGGGGGAGAACTTAATGTTAAGAGTCTTACTTCGGCATACAGCCGGGGGATTTTTCCGTGGTATGATTCTTCACAACCAGTTTTATGGTGGAGCCCGGATCCCAGAATGGTGCTTTTTCCCGAAAAGCTTAAGATTTCAAAAAGCATGAAGCAGTTGCTTAAGAAGGATGCCTTTAAAATCACTTTAAATGAAAATTTTGGCGAGGTTTTAGAAAATTGTGCCAATATAAAACGTTCTGGCCAGGAGGGTACCTGGATCACTGGTGAAATTAAGGATCAATATCAAAAATTACACGAGCTTAACATCGCTCAATCGGTGGAAGTTTGGAAGGAAGGAAAACTTGTAGGCGGACTTTACGGAATCTACCTAAGGGATAAAAAAGTCTTCTGCGGGGAAAGCATGTTTGCAAAAGTGAGCAACGCTTCAAAATTCGGATTTATAAAATTGGTGGAAAAATTGAGGAAGGAAGGAGTGAAGCTTATCGACTGTCAGATATATACAGATCACCTTGCAAGCCTGGGAGCTGAAGAAATCCCAAGAAAGGAATTCATAAAATTTCTTGAGTAAGAAAATAATATTTTCTTGGAGATGAGGTTATTGGTGAAAAGAATTGTCTAAATATGTAAATTTAGAACTTAAGCGTGAAAATTATGTTTCCTGAGATCAATACAGGTACCTTGTTTCTTTTATATCTGGCAATTTTCTTTTTTGCCATCCTCTTGAGGTATTTTATTTCGGCCGGTATTTTTTACTACTATTATTATAAATGGAATGCTAAAAAATTCGACTCCAAAAGGCTTAGCAGAAGAGGTCCTAAAAAAGGCCAATTAAGAAAAGAAATTATCTGGAGTATAAAAGCCTCGTTGATCTTTGCCCTCGCAGGTACAATACTCTATTGGTTATGGACCAAAGACCTCACTGCTATTTACCTTAATCCTAAAGAATATGGCTATTGGTATTTACCTTTGAGCCTCATAATTATCCTCTTAATTCACGAAACATATTATTACTGGGTTCATCGTTGGATGCATCATCCCCGCATTTATAAAACCGTGCACAAAGTGCACCACGATAGCTTAACGCCCACACCCTGGACGGCTTTTTCTTTTCATCCATGGGAGAGCTTGCTAGAGGCTATTATTCTGCCCTTGATACTATTGGTGCTTCCGGTTAATATCTATGTTCTTGCATTTTATTTGTTAATAATGACCATTAGCAGCGTCATTAATCATTTAGATATAGAAGTCTATCCGGAACATTTTCAAAAAAGTTGGTTTGGAAAATTATTTATAGGTGCCACCCACCACCATTATCACCATGCTGAATTCAATACCAATTATGGCTTGTATTTTACTTTCTGGGATAAATTAATGGGAACTGAAAGCGGAAAAATGGAAAATCCTGAAAGTGAAACTTAGCCTATAAATCGGGGTGAATCTCTTCATACCTGAAGCATTTCATCTCGTGATCATTCACCATCCCGGTGGCTTGCATATGAGCGTAAACTACGGTCGAGCCCACAAATTTGAATCCTCGTTTTTTGAGGTCTTTACTTAATTTATCGCTAATTTCAGTGGTTGCCGGGGCTTCTTTATAGTTTTTGACTTTATTCTGAATTGATTTCTCATCTACAAAACCCCAGATATATTTACTGAAGCTACCATACTCTTTCTGAATTTCCATAAAGGCTTGTGCATTGGAAACCGCCGAGCGTACTTTGAGTTTATTCCGGATTATCCCGGGATTATCAAGGAGTTCCAGGATTTTCTCTTCAGAATAGCCAGCGATCTTTTTATAGTCGAAATCATCAAAAGCCTTACGGAAATTCTCTCTTTTTCGCAGAACGGTAATCCAGCTTAAACCTGCCTGAAAGGTTTCCAGGATCAGGAATTCGAATATCGTTTTATCATCATAAACGGGAGCGCCCCATTCTTCGTCGTGGTACGCTTCGTATAAAGGATCTCCTTCGCACCATCCGCAGCGGTTTTTCATCATGGCTGAAATTCATAGGTTATAGTCCCGGGCTGGTTATCCCTGCCAGGTAACTGACTAAAAACAGCATCAGCAGCATATTGGAGGGCATTTTCGGTAAGGCACTGATTTGTTGTAGTGGAACTTGCTTTATTTACCGAAGTTTCGAGCACTCTTCCATTCGAGTCAACCTGAATATTTATAACCACTTTTCCCGCTCTGTCACAGGTGTAAACGGGATTAGGAATATTAATCGCGCTACGCCCTTTTAAAGAAAAGGAAATCGAGCTGTTTCTTAAGCTGCCGGATTGCGCTGAAATTTTTTGCGAAGTATCATCTCCATCAGAAGCCTGTTTTTCCTTTCGCGATGATTTCTGAATATTATATTCCCCGTCTTTAGACTCAGATTCATCTTCTGAAGTTTCTTCGCTTTGAGCGCTGTTTTTCTCAAAAATTTCCTCTAATTCCCTTTCGAAATTTTCCTGCCGGGCTTCCTGGTTTTCATCAAAAGCTCTATGGGTTTCCCGGGCTGTAGATTTCGGGGTTTCCGGGGCTTCTTCAAGTTCAGGTTCTTCTTCCTCTTCAGGCTCAAATTCATCGAGGTCTACAATCATCTCGCTTATTTGTTTCTGCTTTTGGGATAACGTAAAAATATGCAAAGCCAGCACCACCACCGAGCAAAACAGAATAGTTATAATCAAGGCCTTATGTTTGTCAAAAAAATCCATTGCATATAAAACTCGGCCGGAAAGCTTTTATTTCAGCCGGGTTGTGAATTCCTTGTTTAATTTGTTAATAATTAGGCAACCAGGATTGAGGTTTCTGCTAATTAGTTTTCCTGTGAAGGTAAGAAATTCTGAAAGGATTCTATACTGAAGGCATTTTCGACCTGATACTCTCCAATGCGGGTTCGTCTTAATGCTGAAAGATGTGCGCCACTGTTAAGTGCTCTTCCAAAGTCGTGCGCCAAACTACGAATGTATGTTCCTTTGCTGCAAACTACTTTGAAATCTATCTCCGGAAACCGGGAAGCATCGATTGTAAATTCGCTTATTTTTACCGGTCGGGTGTTCATCTTTACTGCTTCACCACTCCTCGCGTATTCATAAAGTCGTTTTCCTTCTTTTTTTAATGCTGAAAAAACCGGAGGCATTTGTTCAAATTCCCCTGTAAATTTAAGAACTGCTAATTTAAGATCATCGTCAGTAATATGATCTACGGGGTATTCTTTATCAATTTCAGTCTCAAGATCGTAAGAAGGTGTTGTAGAGCCCAGGGTGAAGGTGCCTGTATATTCTTTTTCCTGTCCCTGGAGTTCCTCAATTCTTTTAGTGAACTTCCCTGTGCAAATAATAAGAAGTCCGCTCGCTAAAGGATCAAGAGTTCCGGCGTGACCTACTTTTATCTTTTTAATTCCATAACTTTTCCTGATAAGCCACCGAACTTTATTCACCACCTGAAAGGAGGTCCAATCCAGGGGTTTATCAAATAAAAGAATTTGCCCTGATTTAAAATCTTCGGCTGTAAATTGTTTGGATTCCATTTAATAGTTATAATATCCATAGACTATTGCGGCAGTCCCAACTACAAAACAATAGATTGCGAAATAGGAAAGTTTGCTTTTTTTAACCAATGTAATCATCCAGGTACATGCCGCCAGACCAGAAATAAAAGCTGCAATAAAACCTATAATGAGTAAAGAAGCATCGGTTTGAGTTGCGGCCAGGTTCCCGTCAATAATATCTTTTGCAATCTTTCCAAAAATTAGTGGAACAACCATAAGGAAGGAAAAACGGGCAGCCTTGGTTTTGTCATTACCAAGTAATACCGAAGTGGAAATTGTTGCTCCACTGCGCGAGATTCCCGGCAAGATTGAGATTGCCTGGGAAACCCCAATTACAAAGGCATTCGAAAAGCTGACTTTTTTCTGGGTGTTTTTAGCTTTATCTGCCAGCCATAGAAGAAGCGCAGTAATAATGAGCATAAACCCAACAAACAGGACGTTTCCTCCAAAAAGGGATTCCAGTTCATCTTCAAAATAAAAACCGATGAAAGCGGCAGGAATCATAGAAACGATAATTTTCGCTGAAAATTCGGTTTCTTCATTCCATTTAAACTGAAAGAGGCCGCGGAATATCTCTGCGACATCTTTTCTGAAAACCACCAGCGTACTAAGGGCGGTGGCAAAATGTAAAACCACGGTAAACAGAAGGGACTCTTCGGGAACACTGGTATCGCCTAAAATCGCTTTTCCCAGTTCGAGATGGCCACTGGATGAAACCGGTAAAAATTCGGTAAGTCCCTGGATTATTCCAAGAATTGCAGCATCAAATTCGTTCAAGGATGTTTATTTTTTGTGAGGATTCAATAAAATAGCATAGACTTCAATTGCAAAACCTAAAAGAACCAGGGTAGGTGCTAGTCTAATGCGTCTAAAATTATAAATAGCATCGTTGAAACTATTGGGATCTTCGCTGCCGCCACCGGCCATAAGAATAAATCCGAGGGCTATAACCGCCAGCCCAATAAACATAAAGGTGTAATTTTTCTTTCCAAATATGAAGGCCTGTTCGGGTTTTGATACTTCCTTTTGTTTATTCTTCATGATGATTCCTTGTTTAAAGGTTTCAAAATTAATTAAAATAAAATAACTTGAGCTGAAAGGGTTAATTTATATCAGAACATAAAAAAAGCTGCGGGTTAATCCGGCAGCTTTGGTGTCTTTGGTTTGGAATTTCTCTTTTTCAGGCAGCATGCGTTACATTATAATGGGTAAGCAGGCTTTGATAAAATTCCAGACTTTTTTCATCCTTCTTAATACATGCCTTTAAAAATCGTTGAAGGTTCTGGCACTCAAAGGTGATATTGGTATATTGTCTATTTCCAACTGGAATTTGCATTTCTACGGTCTGTTCAGCATAATTTATCTTAATATTTTTAGCTTCAAAATATTTTTTAATTATAGCTCTGTGCATGGTGTTGAAATAATTCATTTCAACATCAGGATTGGTGATACTGTAGGTAATCAAATTCTTAACTTCGTCAATGATGTGATCTGGCTGCGTAATCGTGTTCATAATTAAGAATGGTTATTTTGGTGTTAGTATTCTAAATCTACATTGGCTAAATTAAACTTAGCTTGATGATTTCCTGTTAAAAAAAAACTAATAGTCCTTTGATTAATAAAAGTTTAACTGCCTTAATGAACATTTCTAAAAATTCCTTAAGCATTTTACTTAAAATTGTAAGGTGAATCTTACAAATAATTTGATCGGCAGATGAAATTCTCTTTAAACTTCTAATATTATCGGGGAATGGAGGAAACGATATTGGTCGTCAAGGCTTGAAGCATTGATGAAAGTGGTAGGAGAAATTGTAGTTTTTCCAAAGTTATTATGGAGATGGCCAAAAATGTGAAATTGAAGTTGGAGCTGTTTTATTCTTTTGAAAAGCTCTTCGCAGCCAATATGTTGTTTATTGTTTAAGGTGTCTTTTATACTATAAGGAGGAGTGTGGGTTATTAAGACTTGGGTGTCTTCCGGGATCTTGTTCCAATGTTTTCTAATTTGTGAACCACGTTCATAATTAAACGCCCAGGTGCCATTACCCGGAGTTACAGGAGAACCCCAGAATTTTATTCCCTCTATTACGACCCCTTCGTCTTCCAGATAGAAGGTATTCTCAGGAAGCATTTTTTTAATAGTTCTGGAACTTAGCTTTTCCATATAAAAATCATGATTTCCTGCAATAAAGATCTTGTATCCATGTGGTTGTTTGGTAAACCAATCCAGAAAAGCTAAAGTTTCCAATTTTGTGCCGGCTTCTGTGAAATCTCCCACATGAATTAAGATGTCTCCATGAGGGATTTTCATTTCCCGGTGCTTATTATGGGTGTCACCAATACATATTAACTTCATTTAAATGGAAACTTTTTAAAATTAAAAGATAAAAAAATCCGATGAAAGTAATTCACCGGATTCTCTCTGTTACCGCGATTCCTTCTTCAAGGTTCCTCATCTTCACTTCACTAAAAAAATCGCAGCGACAAGATCTTATCTTTCTTTTCTTTCTTTCTCTTCAATTTCAGGAGAGGTGTAGTCTTTATCTATAGGTAAAAGTTTGCTAATTAATTTAACTATGCCAAATGCTATAATTAGTGCGGTGACAGCAAAGAACAGGAATTTTACAAATAAACTGTCGCTTATTGCCAGGCTATAGAATCCAAGAAAGATCTCTACAGCTATAAATAATATTTTTGCACTTAATTTTAAAAACATTTTTAATTTGTGATTTGGTTCAAAGATACAACCAAAAACCTCTCCAAATTTCGTCCAAAAAATGTTTGACTTAAATTTAACGATGTATAAATGTGGCGGTTAATATTTTAAGTTAAAAAATCTTAAACGTCCCATTGATGCTTCTTTAGAATTGTAAATTGTGCTTAAATAAATTTTGATTTTGAAGAAAACGACCAAGACTTTCCTTTATATTTTCGCCGGATTGGCGCTACTTGCGATCATTCTTTTTGCCTTGAATAACATTGCCGAAAAGAAACTTAAAGAAGGAATTAAAGAAGCCTCATCTCAAATTAATCTTGAATATGAGAAGCTGGAGGTAAATTTGCTTAGCCGCAAAGCCGTCCTGGAATCCCCTTCCTTTTCTATAGATGGGAAAAACTTCAGGGCTGAAAAACTTAGCCTTAATAATATTGAGATCTTAAAATATATTCAGAATAAGGAATTGGAAATTGGCGAAGTTTTGTTGCAATCACCCAATCTCCAAATTGACCAAAGCAAAACCTCCGAAAGCAGTCGCAAGGATTCGTCTTCAGGATTTGAAGAGAATATCCTCATTAAAAAACTCCTGGTTAAAGATGGTACGCTGGCATTAGTGGAAAATGATTCGGCCGACAATTCATTTTTTACAAACTTCAGTGAACTTGAGATTAGTCAATTTCAAATAGACTCAGGAACGGTGAAGAACACCTTGCCTTTTAATTATGAAAATTATACTTTTAAAGGAGATTCCCTGTTTTATAAGTTGGACTCACGGCATAATATAAGCACGGAAGAGGTTAACATTAGGAATGGTAATTCTTTAATAAAAGCTTTCAGGATAATTCCTGTTTATGGAAAGCAGGAATTTCAGCAACATATTCCATATGAGATGGATCGTTTTGATCTGTTAATTGAAGAGATAAGCCTTAGTGATTTAAAACTCGAAGTTACAGGTGACAGTCTTTCCATTGAAAACCCACTAACGAAGATTAAAAATGCCCACCTTGAAATCTATCGGGATAAACTTCAACCTGAAGATACTCGCAAGAAGAAAATGTATAGTCAAATGATCAGGGAACTGCCACTGAGATTAAGACTTGATACCATAAGAGTTAGTGATTCCTATATTAAGTATGAAGAATTGATGGATGAAGGCCGGTCGCCCGGGGAGGTTGATTTCAGTAATATGAATGCCAGTATTTTTAATTTAACCAATCATACTGAAGGATATAAAGGAACCGATATTGATGTAAAAACCAGGTTCATGCAAGAGGCGGATTTAAGCGTGAATTGGAATTTTAATATCAGGAATAAAGCAGACCGTTTTTATATTTCAGGAAACATGAATCATATTTCTGAAGATTCGATGAATCGTTTTTTAAAACCGGCCATGAATGTTCTTGCAAAGGGTTCTATTGAAGATATGGCATTTAATTACTCCGGAAATCACACCGAAGCCACAGGAGATATGAAATTGGTTTATAAGGATTTTAAGGTTGAAGTTCTGCGAAATGATGGTACCAGAAAGAACAAGGTGTTGTCTGCTCTGGCCAATTTAATTATGAATAATGATGCGATGTCTGAGGATGTCAATCAGAAAGAATTAGAAGTAACCAGGGATAAAACCCGCTCCTTCTGGAATTATCTATGGAAAATGATTCAGGAAGGGGCGCTTAAATCTTTCTTCTAAATTCTAAAGGTTACTACCGGCCTGTTGGCATGATTTACCAGGTCTTCACTAACACTTCCGTTAAAGAAATGCGCAATCCCCTTGCGGCCATGGGTGCTAATTCCTATTAATCCCGCGTCAAGATTCCGGGCAAAATTAAGTATCCCTTTTTCTACACTGGTGTCGTTATAGACATGAGTTTTTATATTCTCATTTTCAAATCCCGAACCTTCGATAAATCTATCCAGTAGATCGTATGCTTCCTGGCTGGTAATAAAATTATTGGGAGTGTTAATAAAGAGTAGATGCAGGTTTGCAGATAATTTTTTTGCAATTTCAGCAGCATGATTAAGGGTGTGGCGGTTAGCTTCATCAGCATCGGTAGCGAAAACAAAATCCTCTACTTTAAAGTTGGGATTATCCTTCTTAATTACCAACACGGGAATATTTGAGGTTCTAACCACCTTTTCAGTATTGCTTCCAATAAACATTTCCCTGATGCCACTAGCTCCGTGGGACCCCATAACAATAAGGTCACATTTCCTTTCTTCACTAACCTCTCTAATGCCCTCAAATGCTTGATGGAATAATACTGTTTCCTTCACTTTTAAATCTTTCAAATAGGGTTTTGCCATTAATTTTGAAAATCGCTGGTGTGCAAGTTTCATGAAAAATATAGATTCAGGAAGGTTATGTGTATTGCTCCCCTGCACGGGATCTATAAGTTGCAAGGGTAATTCCAGCATGTGCAAAAGGTAAATTTCACTATCGAATTTACGCGCAAGTTGGGCGGCTACTTTTAATGCTTTTTCTGCCTGATCGGAAAAATCTGTGGGAACTAGTATTTTTTTCATAAGGATGCAAACCTGTAAGGTGGAATTAAATGTACTATTAAAAGTACAAAAAAAATGAATACTGGAATTTCACTTTAAGAAATATGTATTATTCAGTTGTTTATAAGGACCGAAAGTTGGGGTATGGATTGATATTTTTATGATCTCAGTCATTTTTAGCCACTTGATATTTTTCTTTATTTGAGGCTCCAATTAAAATAAAGAGATATGGAAAATCTAAATAGAAGCACACAGTTGTATTGGGTTTATATATTTTTTATAGCTGTTTTGGCGCTGGGACTTCTGTCATCATAGAATCCTTAGATTCTTGTAGGTCCTTGGTCTTTTTACAATACGGGATTGGGTTTAGACCTTTCAATTCCGACAAAAGGAAGGAGGCTTGACATCTTGTCTAGCCTCCTTCCTGATTTTGAAAATCAAACTACTTATAAAGCTTTATTCGGTTTGCTCATTTAGCTTTTTCTCCAATTCCAGAGTTTTGGGAAAAAGTATGTTATTTTCCAGGTGTACATGTTGATGCAAATCCTGTTCAAATTCTTCCAGTTTAGAAAAGAATGCCTTGTAGGTGTTGCAGGCAAATTCAGGTGGGGTGTAATTATTGCTTAAAACAGAAATCTTTCTTAATAATTCCCCTGCGGTTTCGTGTTCTGCCTCCATCATTTTAATTGGGTTATCGGCAGTGCCAAAATGGGGCTTTGGTGGTGCGGCTTCCTCCCTGTTTGCCTGCACTAATTTTTTGATGAAAGGAAAAAGAATAAGTTCTTCCTTTTTCATATGACCGCTTAACTCCCCGGCTACTTCAGTTACAAGGTCATGTATTTTATTTAATTCGGGTGCATGATGCGCGTGAACGGTGGTTACTTTTGCTGAATATTGTAAAAGAAGGGGAATATTTTCTTCAACGTAAGTGTGGTGAACATTAATTATATGATCTGTAAGAAAATCCAGTTCCCAGCTGTTATAATTTGACGCTCTGCTGGAGGTTGGATTTACATTAAGAAGCTCCTTCTCAAGAGTGGAATAATCGACATTTGCATTTTCGCAGGCTTCTGAAACCGCAATGTTGCCCCCACAGCAAAAATCTATGCCGTGTTTTTTAAAGACGTGGGCTGTGTCGATGTTTTCAGTAACCAGTTGAGCTACTGTTTTTGATCTTAATTCATTCATAATTCAGGTTTTTATTGTTAATAGATGCTTTTTGGTATTGGATTAAATAATTTTTGATGTTGTTGATACAAAGGTGGTTATTAAGCCTAAGCCTGTTTATGAGTTAAGTCATAATGATAAAAAAGGCCAAAAGGTGCTTCCCGGTTCTTAAGAATTGGTCTTGCTGAGTAAGATGTTCCTCCAGAGTTTCTCTAAGGCTTTAGAAATGAAAACTTTATTTTAGGAGAAGTAGTGAATTTGAATTGGAGTGTGGTTTTCTATCTCCAATTTTATTATTATATTTGCATCGTTGAAACTAAAAAAAGTACAGCGAGGGGACGAAAGTCCCCTCTTTTTATAAGCTATGTTGCAGGATAAAGTAGAAAAATTGCTGGAGGAAGCTTTAGAAGAGAATAATTCTTTATTTTTAATTAGCCTGGAAGTTAACCCTACCAACAACCAAATTTATGTGGTCATTGATGGAGACAAAGGTGTTTCTGTTAATGATTGTATAGCCGTAAGCCGTCAGATTGAGCACAATCTGGATAGAGAGGAAGAAGATTTTTCCCTTGAGGTTAGCTCGGCGGGTGTTTCAGAGCCGCTTCGATTGCCAAGACAGTTCAAAAAGAATATTGGTAGAAAAGTAAAGGTAAAGACTGCTTCTGAAACTATAGAAGGAGATTTGAGCCAGGCAACAGAGCAGGATATTACAATGAACTGGAAAACAAGGGAGCCTAAGCCTGTAGGTAAGGGAAAACACACAGTGGAAAAAGAAGCCGTGATCCCGTATTCAGAGATTGTTGAAGCAAAAGTTATTATAACATTTTAACCGCAAATTGATATGGAAAATATCGCTTTGATTGAGTCATTTTCAGAGTTTAAGGATGATAAGCTTATAGATAGAGTTACCCTGATGGCTATTCTGGAGGAAGTTTTCAGAAACGCATTGAAGAAAAAATATGGTGAGGACGATAATTTTGATATTATTGTAAACCCAGATAAAGGGGATCTTGAGATTTGGAGAAACCGTGTTGTGGTTGCTGATGGTGAAGTAGAAGATCCTAACCAGGAAATTTCTCTTACTGAAGCCCGAAAAATAGAACCTGATTTTGAAGTTGGTGAAGATGTTTCAGAAGAAGTAAAACTTGTAGACCTTGGGCGTCGTGCTATTTTGGCTTTGCGTCAAAATCTTATTTCTAAGATTCACGAGCATGATAATACCAATATCTATAAGCACTTTAAAGATCTTGAAGGCGAAATTTATACTGCCGAAGTTCATCATATACGCCACAGAGCTATAATTTTACTTGATGATGAAGGTAATGAGATCATCCTTCCAAAAGACCGCCAGATTCCTTCAGATTTCTTCAGAAAAGGAGAAAACGTGAGAGGAATAATTGAAAGCGTGGAGCTTAAAGGGAATAAACCAAGTATTATTTTGTCACGAACTGCTCCCGGTTTTCTTGAGAAACTTTTTGAACAGGAAATCCCTGAAGTTTTTGACGGACTTATTACTATTAAAAAAGTAGTGAGAGTTCCCGGTGAGAAAGCGAAAGTGGCTGTTGATTCTTATGATGATAGAATCGATCCTGTTGGAGCTTGTGTGGGGATGAAGGGTTCAAGAATACACAGTATTGTCCGTGAATTGGGCAATGAGAATATAGATGTGATCAATTATACAAATAACGACCAGTTATTTATCACCCGGGCTTTAAGTCCCGCTAAGATCACCTCTATGAAGATAGATGAAGAAAACAAAACTGCTGAAGTAATGCTTAGACCCGAAGAGGTTTCTAAAGCTATTGGTCGTGGTGGACATAACATCAGACTGGCAGGGCAGTTAACCGGTTACGAAATTGACGTATTTAGAGAAGGGGTTGAAGAAGATGTTGAGTTAAACGAATTCTCTGATGAAATTGAAGACTGGGTAATAAAAGAATTCTCCAAAATTGGTCTGGATACTGCAAAAAGTATTTTGGAACAGGATTTGGATGACCTGGTGCGACGTACAGATTTAGAAGAAGAAACTATACGGGCTGTAATCAGTGTTTTGAGAGAAGAATTCGAAGAATAAGAATAATAGAATACAATACAATACAGGTTAATTTAGAGGGCAATTTATGGCTGAAGCAAAAACAATGCGATTAAACAAAGTTTTACGTGAATTTAATATTTCGTTAGACCGGGCTGTGGAATACCTAAATTCCAAAGGTCACGATATTGAAGCACGTCCAACTACGAAGATCTCCCCTGAGATTTATCAGGTGCTGTCTGATGAATTCGAAACCGATAAAAGCAAGAAAGTAGCTTCTAAAGAAGTCGGGGAAGAAAAGCGTAAGGAGAAGGAAGAGCTGCGTATTGCCCGGGAAAAAGAGCAGGAAGAGAAGCGCAAAGTTGAGGAAGATAAGGAGAAGGCAAGAGAGGAAGAGGAGGTTATTTCTTCTAAAACCAAACTTGCGGGACCTAAGAAGGTAGGCAAGATTGACCTTGATAAAAAGACTGAGACGCCCAAGAAAGAAGAAGAGCCTGTAAAACCTGAAGAGCCCATCGGGAAGAAAGAGGAGGAAAAACCAAAAGAGACTGAAGCTCCTAAGAAGGAGGCTGAAGAGCCGAAAGTGGAAGAGAAGAAAACAGAGGAGAAGGAAGAGAAGAAAGAGGAGGCAAAGCCCGAGCCTATTCAGGAAACTAAGCCTGCTGCTGAAGAGAAATCTTCAGAACCTGCAAAAGAAGAAGAGCCAGCCAAGGCTGAAGAGGAAGAAAACTCTACAATTGAAACAAAATACACCAAGCTTAACGGGCCTAATTTTACCGGGCAGAAAATAGATCTTTCTCAGTTTAAAAAGCCAGAAAAGAAAAAAGAAGATAAAAAGGCTGAAGACGATAAAAGAGACAAACGCAAGAAACGTCGTCGGCGTATCAGTAAAGATGTAAAACCCGGAGCTCCAGGCCAGGGTGCCAAAAAAGGTACACCTACTACAGGAGCCGGAGGACGTAAACGCGCAAGGCCTATTACAAAAGAAGAGCCGAGCGAAGAAGAAGTGCAAAAACAAGTACGTGAAACTCTGGAAAAACTCCAGGGTAAATCAGGTAAAGGTAAGGGCGCTAAATACCGAAGAGATAAAAGGGATCAACACCGTCAACGTTCAGAAGATGATTTGGCCCAACAGGAAACTGACAGCAAAGTGCTTAAAGTTACAGAGTTTGTAACGGTAAGTGAAGTTGCTACAATGATGGAGGTGCCTGTAACAAAAGTTATTTCGGCGTGTATGTCTCTTGGAATGATGGTTACGATGAATCAGCGTCTGGATGCTGAAACTCTTTCTATTGTTGCTGATGAGTTTGGTTATGAGGTAGATTTCGTAACTGCCGATATCGAAGAGACTACTGAAGAGGTAGTTGAAAATCCTGAGGACCTTGAAGAAAGAGCTCCTATAGTAACTGTTATGGGGCACGTAGACCACGGTAAAACCTCTTTGCTGGATTACATTCGTAAAGAGAATGTTATCGCCGGTGAGAGTGGTGGGATTACTCAGCACATTGGAGCCTATAGTGTAGAGTTGAAGAATGGTGAAAGAATGACCTTCCTGGATACCCCGGGTCACGAGGCCTTTACGGCTATGCGTGCACGTGGTGCTCAGGTTACAGATATTGCTATTGTCGTGATCGCTGCAGATGATGACGTGATGCCACAAACAAAAGAGGCTATTTCCCACGCTCAGGCGGCGGGTGTTCCAATTGTGTTTGCAATAAATAAGTCTGATCTACCCACAGCGAATCCTGAAAAGATTAAGGAAAAACTGGCTGCAATGAACTTATTGGTTGAAGACTGGGGAGGTAAAGTTCAATCCCATGATATTTCTGCAAAAACAGGAACCGGAGTGGAAGAATTGCTTGAAAAAGTTCTTCTTGAAGCCGAGATCCTCGAGTTGAAAGCTAATCCGAATAAACTCGGAACAGGAACTGTAGTTGAAGCCTACCTGGACAAAGGTAGAGGTTATGTATCAACAATTCTGGTGCAAGCCGGAACCCTAAAAATTGGAGATTATGTTCTTGCCGGTAGACATAGTGGTAAGATTAAAGCGATGCACGATGAGCGTGGCCACGAAGTTAAAGAGGCAGGGCCATCAACGCCAGTTTCTATTTTAGGCCTCGATGGAGCGCCACAGGCCGGTGATAAATTCAAGGTGATGGCTGATGAACGTGAGGCAAAAGATATTGCTGCTAAACGTACCCAGTTACAACGCGAGCAATCAGTTAGAACACAGCGTCATATTACACTTGATGAAATTGGACGCCGAATTGCACTTGGAGAGTTCAAGGAACTTAATATAATCCTTAAAGGTGACGTTGACGGATCGGTGGAAGCACTTACTGATAGCTTCCTGAAACTTTCTACGGAAGAGATCCAGATTAATATTATACATAAAGGAGTAGGAGCAATCACAGAGAGTGATGTATTGCTGGCATCAGCGTCTGATGCGGTTATTATTGGATTCAATGTAAGACCTGCCGGAAATGCAAGACAGGTAGCAGATAAGGAAGAAATCGATATCAGAACTTATTCCATTATTTATGATGCTATCAACGATCTTAAGGATGCCATGGAAGGTATGCTTTCTCCTGAACTAAAAGAGGAAATTACCGGTACAGCTGAAATTAGAGAAACCTTCAAGATCTCTAAAATCGGAACTATTGCTGGATGTATGGTTACTTCAGGTAAGATATACAGAAGTTCAGGCATTAGGCTAATCCGTGACGGAGTAGTAATCTTTACTGGTGAACTTGCCTCTCTGAAACGTTTCAAAGAAGATGTGAAGGAAGTTTCCAAAGGATACGATTGCGGTATGCAGGTTAAAAATTACAACGATATTAAAGAAGGCGATGTAATTGAAGCATTCCGTGAAGTAGAGGTTAAGAAGAAATTAAAATAAAAAACCTGAGTATAATTCATAAAAAAAAAGCTGTTTCGAACGAAACAGCTTTTTTTTTATGTTTAAATTTTTTAACGCTGTCTTGGCTTAGGAATAAATGCTGAAGGGAAAGTTTCTTTGATCTCCATTAGAGCCCTGTCGGCTTCCAGGCGATTTCTAAAATTACCCACCCATACTTTGTAATTTGGAGCTTCATAAGCGATTAAGGACGAATAGGAGTATTTGTTTCTGTATTCTTTAATTACCTCGTTGGCTTCTCCGTTATCTCCGTAAAAAAGTTGAATTTTATATCGGTCCCCAATCTCATTATCTTTAGTCATTTCGGTCTTTAATTCCATTAGAGTTTCAATCTTTTCTTCCTGGGAAGAATTAATCGGTCCTTCCTGAGCCTGAACTCCTGTTAATGAAAATGCTGCCATGATACAACCGGCAAGTATAGATTTGACGTTCAATTTTCTCATAATTATTTATTTAGAACAAAAGTAAAATTAAATTTCAGAAAGCAATCGATTTTGTTATTTAGAACTATTATAAATTATGTGTTAACACCATTGTAACATTCCGCAACAACATTTTAAATATTACTTTTGCCTACCAAATTAAAGGTGCGAATACATTTTAATTGTTATTTTGCTTAAATTATCGTGCCAAAATTTAGACCTTAATTCAACTTTATAATATGAAAAAGGTGAAATACCGAAATTCAACTTCGCGATTATGGCTCTTAAGTGTAGCTTTTTTTATTTCGTGTACTTTCTTAGGTGTAGCTCAGGAAGAAGCTGAGGAGCCAGCAGATGCTGAAGTGCAGGAAGAACAGGTGGACGAAGCTGCGGCTTCGGATTTGGGGGATCCAGTCAATGGAAAATCCTTGTTTAATTCCCAGTGTGCTGCTTGTCATAAGCCTTATTCTGAGTCTATAGGGCCTGCGCTTCATGGGATTACCGAACAGAGGGACATTGAGTGGTTATACCAGTGGATTGAAAACAGTGCCGATCTTATTGCCAGTGGCGATGAAGAGGCGGTAGCAATATTTGAGGAGTACAATAATACTCCCATGCCTGGTTTCCCACAGTTAAGCGAAGATGATATTGATGATATTCTTGCCTATGTAGAGCAGCCAAAAGCTGAACCTGCAGTGGCCGCTGGAGGAGAAGGGACTGCCGGAGGAGGTGAGGGTTCTCAGGGAGGAGTTTCAGTAAATGTGATTCTTGCTATCCTTGTTTTTGTTTTGGTGATGCTACTTGTAGTTCTATTCCTTGTAAACAAAACCCTTAAGAATTTTGCGGAAGCCTCAGGGGTGGTTATTCCTGAAAAGCCCAAAAGGAAGCCGGTATGGAAAGCTTTTGTTGAAAACCAGTTTCTGGTTCTCGTAACTTCAGTAGTAGTGCTTTTGGCGGTGGGGTATTTTGCTTATGGTTGGTTTATGCAGGTTGGAGTCGATCAGAGCTACCAGCCAATTCAGCCCATACATTATTCACATAAAATACATGCTGGAGATAACCAGATAGATTGTAAATATTGTCACTCATCAGCAAGAACATCTAAGCAGGCGGGGATTCCTTCTCTTAATGTTTGTATGAATTGCCATAAGACTATTTCTGAAGTATCTCCTGAAACAGCTACTGAAGAATATTCAAAAGAATTCTATGACGAAGAGATCGCTAAACTTTACGATGCCGTTGGATGGGATCCGTCTACACAGTCTTACACAGGAGAAACTCAGCCCGTAAAATGGGTTAGAATTCATAATTTACCAGATTTCGCGTACTTTAATCACTCGCAACACGTAAATGTGGGTGGAGTTGAGTGTCAAACTTGTCATGGTCCTATCGAAGAGATGGAGGTGGTTTACCAGGATGCTCCTTTAACAATGGGCTGGTGTGTGAACTGTCACCGTGATACTAAAGTTAGAATGGAAGGTAATGAGTACTACGAAAAGATTCACGAAGAATTATCTAAGAAATACGGAGTAGAAGAACTAACAGTAGCTCAAATGGGTGGGCTTGAATGTGCAAAGTGTCACTATTAAAAATGATTTCCCGGTTAACGGGGTTTAATTAGGAAGTTAATATCTAGATATATATGTCATCAAACAAAAAATACTGGAAAAGTGTTGAAGAGCTAAATGAAAACAGCTCTGTTGTTGAGACGCTCCAACAAAAAGAATTTACAGAAGAGATTCCTGTTGAGGAATTTTTGGGAAATAAAGAATCTCTCGAAAGTTCTAAAACATCGCGAAGAGATTTTCTAAAATATGTTGGGTTTAGTACTGCGGCAGCATCTTTAGCTGCGTGTGAAGGACCTGTGATAAAATCTATTCCATATGTGGTGCAGCCTGAGAGCATTGTGCCCGGCGTAGCTAATTATTATGCTACAACTATTGCTGATGGTTTCGATTTTGCCAGCGTTTTGGTAAAAACCCGTGAGGGAAGACCTATTAAGATTGAAAACAATGACCTCACAGTAGCTAAAAGTGGTGTAAACGCTCGTGTACATGCTTCTGTGTTGTCTTTATATGATACTCAGCGCGTGAAGCGCCCAATGATTGAAGGAAGAAATGTTTCCTGGGAAGAATTTGACCGTGAGGTTAAAGCCGACCTGGAAAATGTTAACGGAGAAATAGTGTTGTTAACCCAAACTTTCGCCAGCCCTTCTACGACAAAACTTATTGAGGAATTTTCTTCAAAATATCCCAATGTACGCCACGTTGTTTATGACACCGTTTCTGAAGATGCTGTTCTAAACGCATTTCAGGCAAAATACGGAAAGCGTGCAATGCCAAATTATGATTTTTCAAAAGCTGAAACCATTGTTTCTGTAGGTGCCGATTTTCTTGGTGACTGGCAGGGTGGAGGATATGATGCAGCTTATGCTAAAGGAAGAGTGCCTAAAGATGGCAAGATGTCCCGTCATATTCAGTTTGAAGCTAATATGACTTTATCCGGGGCGAACGCAGATAAGCGTGTGCCGGTTAAGCCTTCTCATCAAAAAGCAGTTCTTGCTGCGCTTTACGGTTATGTAGCTGGTGGGTCTTCTACCAGTAATTTACCCGATGCAGTTGATGATGCTGTAGTGAAAGCTGCAAGCCAACTTAGAAAAGCCGGGAGCGGCGGCGTTGTTGTGTCGGGGCTTCCTGATAATGATGCGCAGGCGCTTGTTCTTGCAATAAATGAGGCTCTTGGGAGCGAAGTTATGGATACCGCTAATCCAAGAATGACCCGTCAGGGGAATGCCCAGGCGGTGAAGGAGCTAGTAGGGGATATGAATAATGGAAATGTTGGAGCGCTGCTTATGGCAGGGGTGAATCCAGCATATAGCTTTCCCAATGCGACGGAATTTGTTGAGGCTCTGGGTAAGGTGCAGGTAACTGTTTCCTTCAGTTTAAAGCCAGACGAAACTGCGGTACTTTCAAAATATGTTGCTGCTACTCCTCACTATCTTGAAAGTTGGGGAGATATACAATATACCGAGCAGGATTTCAGCCTGATGCAGCCTACTATCAAACCATTGTTTGATACCCGCCAGTTTCAGGATTGTTTGCTTCGCTGGAGTGATAATGAAATGTCTTACTATGAATATTTGAAGGAAACCTGGTCTGGTGGATTTGGAGACAAATCCTGGAATGATGCTTTGCATGATGGTTCTTTCAAAGCTGCGTCTCCGGTTTCTATTGAAACTGCTGAAGCTGCACCTGCTGAAGTTAATGTTTCTGCTGCGGCAAGAAATCTTTCCGATGCGGGAGAATCCAATGGACTTGAACTTAATTTGTATACCAATACCGCTATTGGTGATGGTCAACAGGCTAACAATCCCTGGTTACAGGAATTACCGGATCCAATCACCAGGGCATCGTGGGATAACTATCTAACTGTATCAAAGGCTGATGCTGAGGAACTGGACTTGATAAACGAACATGTATCCAATGGAGCCTTAAATGGTAGTTATGTAAACATCAGGATAGATGGTGCTGAGGTTAAAAATGTGCCGGTAATGATTCAACCGGGACAAGCCAGAGGTTCAGTTGGACTTGCACTTGGTTATGGTAAGAAAGAAGCCATCCAGGATGAAATGCAGGTTGGAGTGAATGCCTTCCCGCTTTATAAAGATTTTAGTTCAATACAGAATATAAGTATAGAAAAAGTACCTGGGATGCATGAGTTTGCATCAGTACAGTTGCACAATACCCTTATGGGAAGAGGAGATATCATCAAGGAAACCACTCTTGAAATCTTCAATACCCGGGATGCCAATGTTTGGAACAAAGTTCCTAATGTATCCCTAGATCACATTGAAAAACCTGTTACTTCCCCTGAAGTTGATATGTGGGAAGGTTTTGACAGAAGTGTTGGTCATCATTTTAACCTTTCCATAGACTTAAACTCATGTACCGGTTGTGGTGCTTGTGTGATCGCTTGCCATGCCGAGAACAATGTTCCCGTTGTTGGTAAAAGTGAGATCAGGAGATCTCGTGATATGCACTGGTTAAGAATTGATCGCTATTATTCTTCTGAGGATAATTTCAGAGATGATTTAGAAAAGAAAAATAATATTTCAGGCCTTAGTAGTTCCCTTTCAGAATTTAAAGAAATGGAAGAGCCGGCAGATAATCCTCAGGTAGTATTTCAGCCTGTAATGTGTCAGCACTGTAACCATGCGCCTTGTGAAACTGTTTGTCCTGTAGCTGCTACTTCGCATGGCCGCCAGGGTCAAAACCAGATGATCTATAACCGATGTGTAGGTACTCGTTATTGTGCAAATAACTGTCCTTATAAAGTACGTCGTTTCAACTGGTTTAAGTACGCCCAAAATGAAGAGTTTGATTACCACATGAACAATGACCTTGGTCGTATGGTTCTTAACCCTGATGTTACTGTTCGTTCAAGAGGAGTAATGGAAAAATGCTCTATGTGTATTCAGAAAACGCAAAAAACAATCCTTGATGCTAAGCGGGACGGGCGTGAGATTAAAGACGGTGAGTTCCATACAGCTTGTTCAGCGGCTTGTGATAAAGGTGCGATGGTATTTGGTGATGTTAACGATGTTAGCGCTGAAATTGTAAAGAAACGTGATGATAACAGGATGTATCACCTGTTGGAATATGTAGGTACTAAACCAAATGTGATGTACCAGACCAAGATCAGGAATACCACAGAAGCTTAATAAATCAACTATTAAAGAAATCAATTTAAAAAGGATATGTCTCATTACGAAGCACCTATACGAAAGCCTTTAGTTACCGGGGATAAAAGCTACCACGATGTTACTGTGGACGTAGCAAGGCCGGTAGAGGGAAGGGCTAATAAAACCTGGTGGATTGTATTTTCTATTTCACTTGTCGCCTTTCTTTGGGGTGTAGGTAGTATCATTTATACTATTTCTACAGGTATTGGAACCTGGGGTCTTAATAAAACTGTAGGTTGGGCCTGGGATATCACCAACTTTGTATGGTGGGTAGGAATTGGTCACGCCGGAACACTTATTTCGGCAGTACTTTTGCTTTTCCGCCAGAAATGGAGAATGGCGATTAACCGCTCTGCGGAGGCCATGACAATTTTCTCTGTAATGCAGGCCGGTTTGTTCCCTTTAATTCACATGGGTCGGCCCTGGTTGGCTTATTGGGTACTTCCAATTCCAAACCAGTTTGGTTCGCTTTGGGTGAATTTTAACTCACCACTGCTTTGGGATGTATTTGCGATTTCAACCTATCTGTCTGTGTCTTTGGTTTTCTGGTGGACAGGTCTTTTACCCGATTTTGCGATGATTCGGGATCGTGCTATTACCCCTTTCAATAAAAAAATCTACGGAATATTAAGTTTTGGTTGGAGTGGCCGGGCCAAAGACTGGCAGCGTTTTGAAGAAGTTTCTCTTGTTCTTGCCGGATTAGCGACACCTTTGGTACTATCGGTACACACTATCGTATCTTTTGACTTTGCTACCTCGGTGATTCCCGGATGGCACACCACGATCTTCCCTCCATATTTCGTTGCAGGAGCGATTTTCTCCGGATTTGCCATGGTAAACACCCTTCTTATAATTATGAGAAAGGTTTCTAATCTTGAAGATTATATTACGATTCAGCATATAGAATTAATGAATATCGTTATCATGATCACTGGTTCTATTGTAGGTGTTGCCTACATTACAGAATTGGTAATCGCATGGTATTCTGGTGTGGAATATGAGCAGTATGCATTCCTTAACAGGGCTACAGGCCCTTACGCCTGGGCTTATTGGGCGATGATGACCTGTAATGTGTTCTCTCCTCAGTTTATGTGGTTCAAGAAATTAAGAACCAGTATTATGTTCTCTTTCTTTATCTCCATTGTTGTGAATATTGGAATGTGGTTTGAGCGGTTTGTAATTATCGTGACTTCACTTCACCGTGATTACCTGCCTTCTTCGTGGACTATGTTCTCTCCAACTTTTGTTGATATCGGAATATTTATAGGAACTATTGGGTTCTTCTTTGTGCTGTTTCTACTTTATGCCCGTTCTTTCCCGGTGATTGCACAGGCTGAAGTAAAGACTATACTTAAATCTTCCGGGGAAAAATATAAGAAGCTAAGAGCTGAGCATGGTGATGATGTAAAACATTACGACCCTATGGTTAGAGAGCCTGTTGCCAATACCGAAGAGGGTATACATAAGAGGATTCAGGATTCAGAAGATTATGATGTAACTGACGGGGACTCTCATAATGAAACGGTGAACGTCGATGGCCTGGTTATTTCTGAATTATTGCGAGACAGAATCGATGCTATGTTGGATAGGATTGGAAGCTTCAATCCTGAAAACCAAATTGCGGACGATCTTCAGAAATTGAAAGGGGTTGGACCTTTCCTTGAGCAGCGTTTACATCAGGTTGGAATTTACACCTATGCGCAGGTTAGTAATTTAACTGAGAAAGATTTTGAATTGCTGGATGAAGTAATAGAAAACTTCCCTAATGCTACACAAAGAGAAGATTGGGTAGCCCAGGCAAGTAAATTAAAAAACAACTAATTAAGATGGCATCAAAAGTTATACACGCTATTTATAATGATGACGATGTGCTTTTACAGGCAGTAAAGCAGGTTCGCGAAGCCCGTTACCATATAGGAGAAATCTATACCCCGTTTCCGGTTCACGGTCTGGATAAAGCTATGGGGCTTGCTCCAACAAGATTAGCCATAACATCCTTCCTTTATGGGGTGGTTGGACTAGTTGTTTCAATCTTAATGATGAACTTCATAATGATAGAAGATTGGCCACAGGATATAGGTGGAAAACCAAGCTTTAGTTTTATTGAAAACATGCCGGCTTTTGTTCCTATTATGTTTGAGTTAACGGTGTTTTTTGCAGCTCACCTTATGGTTATTACTTTCTATATGAGAAGTAAGTTATGGCCATTTAAAACCGCTGAGAACCCTGATGTTCGAACTACCGACGACAAGTTCCTTATGGAAGTTGATGCAGCTAATCTTAATGTAGATGATCTTTCTGATTTCCTTTATACCACTGGAGCTTCAGAAATTAAAATAATTGATAATAAATAGACAAAATGAGAAGCTTTTTCCATAAATCTATAGTATTGTTTCTTTTAGCGGGTCTCCTGGTATCCTGTGCCGATAAGGATCGACCTAATTACCAATTTATGTCTGATACAGACATGTACGAACCAGTTGGTTATGAGTCTTATGGAGAATATGATATTTTTCCTAATGGACAATCAGCCATGGAACCTGCTGATGGGAGTGTTGCCAGAGGGAAGAAACCATACGATTATGAAAATACTCCCGATGGATCCTCACAGGCTAAAAGCGACCTTGAAAATCCATTGCCTTATACAGAGGAAAATCTGAATGAAGGAAAACAATTATATACAATTTATTGTGCAGTTTGTCATAGTGATTCTGGCGATGGACAAGGAATTCTTGCTGAAAGAGAAAAAATTCTTGGAGTTCCTTCCTACGATGATGTTGGGAGAGCAATTACAGAAGGTAGTGTTTACCACGTAATTTACTACGGCCTTAACACCATGGGTTCTTATGCTTCTCAATTGGATGAAAAGGAACGCTGGCAGGTTACACACTATGTGATGAATCTTAAAGACCAATTAGAAGGCAATGAGGAAAGGGAATTTGAGGAGGTAGGACCTACCGTAAGCCCTGATGATCCCGATGTCCAGGCAGCACAGGAAAATGTTGGAGAAGAGACTGTTCTTACTGAAGAAGAAAGCAATAATTAAGAAATAAAGCATTTAGATCTATAAATATGTACACGCTATCCAGTAAATTAAAGTTAACAGCAATTATTTTTATGATTGTTGGTGCCATAGGTCTCGTTATAGGATTTCTGCAAGCACCTTCAACTCTAGAGGATGTAGAAGAAATGCTGGCTTCTGAAGAACATCATGAAGAACCAGCAACTAGCACTCTGGAAGAAGCAAACTTCGCCAAGGCAGAGCACGATATGTTATTAGATGATGATCCCGGAAGAAATGAAGTACAGGATGCAGATCACGCTGAAGCAGGCTCACATGACACCGAACATTTGGAGCATAAGTTACACCAACTTCAGAACAAGCCATGGGCTGCAGTTTATGTAGCGGCATTCTTTTTCTTTATGATCTCTTTAGGGGTGCTGGCTTTTTATGCGGTACAGTATGCTGCGCAGGCTGGTTGGTCTCCGGTACTCTTCAGGGTAATGGAGGGAATCACGGCCTACCTTGTGCCCGGAGGAATAATTTTGTTTGTTCTTTTAGTGCTTTCCAGTCTTCATCTTAATCACCTTTTCATCTGGATGGATCCTGAGGTGGTTGAACATGATGCTATAATACGAAATAAAACAAGCTATCTTAACATACCATTTTTCCTTATTCGGGCTGCAATTTATCTTGGAGGTTGGTTTGTCTTTAGACATTTTCTAGTTAGAAATTCAAGAAGACTTGATGATGCTTCAGATAATTACTATTTCAAGAAAAACTTTAAACTCTCAGCCGGTTTCCTAGTATTCTTTATAGTTTCTGAATCAATGATGTCCTGGGATTGGATTATGAGTCTTGATCCGCACTGGTTTAGTACCCTGTTCGGATGGTATGTGTTCGCAAGCCTTTTCGTTTCCGGAATCACTGTAATAGCTCTTATAAGTATTTACCTGAAATCCAGAGGCTATCTACCATTTGTTAATGATAGTCACATTCATGATCTTGCTAAATTTATGTTCGGAATGAGTATATTCTGGACTTACCTTTGGTTCTCCCAGTTTATGTTGATCTGGTATTCAAATATTCCTGAAGAGGTTGTATATTTTATTAGTCGAATAGAAAATTATTCTCTTCCATTCTTTGGAATGGTTGCGCTTAACTTTATATTTCCGTTATTAATGCTTATGAATAGCGACTATAAACGTGTTAATTGGTTTGTTGTTCTAACCGGAATAATCATTCTTGTTGGGCACTACCTTAATGTTTTTGTAATGATAATGCCTGCTACGGTAGGTGAATCATGGTTTGTTGGCATTCCTGAAATAAGTGCAGTTTTATTATTTGCAGGATTGTTTATTTTTGTGGTTTTCAATGCCTTAACAAAAGCTCCATTGCTGGCAAAAAGGAATCCGTTCATTAAAGAAAGTGAACATTTCCATTATTAATTAAAAGATTGATTGTTTAAAGAAGAATTTAAAAAATGACCGTATTCTTAGTAATAATTGTACTAGCCCTTCTGGCTGTAACCGGATGGCAGTTATCCAAGATATTTGAACTGTCCAAAGGACCGGGAGCAGATTCAACTCAAATTGCCAACGATAACGATAACAGGCAACAGGCAAAGTATATGCTTTGGTTCATGATCTTTATATATGTTGGGATGGCCTACAGTTTCTGGAAATGGAGTAAACTTTATCTTCCCGAAGCAGCATCAGAACATGGTAGCCAGGTAGATACCCTTATGTTTATCTCTATCGCTATTATAATGATTGTGCAGGTGTTAACTCAGGCTTTATTGCACTGGTTTGCCTATAAATATCAGGGTAGAAAAGGTAGAAAAGCCTTATTTTTTGCCGATAACGATAAACTGGAGTTTATTTGGACCATAATTCCTGTTATTACTCTTGCTGGATTAATTATCTATGGATTGTTTACCTGGTCAGATATTATGAATATCGATGAGGATAGTGATCCGATTGTAATTGAGATCTATGCTAAGCAATTTAGCTGGCAGGCGCGCTATGCAGGTGAAGATAATACTCTTGGAGACGCGAATGTTAGATTTATTGAGGGAAGAAACAATGTTGGGGTAGATGAAAGTGACCCTTATGCACAGGATGATAAGATCACTACAGAATTACACCTTCCTGTAGACAAACCTGTATTATTTAAATTCAGATCTCAGGATGTATTGCATTCTGCTTATTTCCCTCATTTTCGTGCTCAAATGAACGTAGTTCCGGGTATGGTTACCCAGTTCGGTTTTACACCCAGCATTACCACGGCCGAAATGAGAGAAAGCGAGTATATGGTGGATAAAGTTCAAACCATTAATGAAATTAGAAAGGATAATAGTGAAATTTTAAGTGCTGAAGGGGAAGCTCCTCTTGATCCTTATGAATTCGACTATTTTATTGCCTGTAACAAGATTTGTGGAGACGCCCACTACAATATGCAGATGAAGATTGTAGTTGAAACGGAAGAAGAGTACAATGCCTGGTTAAGCGAGCAGTCTACTTTCGGGGAATTTATGGATAATTAGAAACAACTTTAAAAAGAATATACTTTAAGATATGTCAGCAATAGCAACATCACCGGCTCACGATCACCACGACGATCACGGACATCATCATAAACAAACCTTTATTACTAAATACATATTTAGTACTGACCATAAGATGATCTCCAAGCAGTACCTGATCACCGGTATCTTAATGGGGATCGTAGGTATTATGATGTCGGTATTATTCCGTTTGCAACTGGCCTGGCCAGAAGAGTCTTTCGCTATTTTCGAAACTCTTTTAGGAAAGTGGGCGCCGGACGGAGTAATGACCCCTTCTATTTACCTTGCTTTAGTTACCATTCACGGAACTATCATGGTATTCTTTGTCTTAACAGCCGGCTTAAGTGGTACTTTTAGTAACCTGCTTATTCCGTTGCAAATTGGAGCCCGTGATATGGCCTCAGGATTTTTGAATATGCTTTCATATTGGCTATTTTTCATCTCTTGTGTGATCATGCTTAGCTCCTTGTTTATTGAATCTGGTCCGGCTTCTGCAGGTTGGACGATATATCCGCCGCTTAGTGCTTTGCCGCAGGCGATTGGAGGTTCAGGGCTTGGGATGACGCTTTGGCTTATTTCTATGGCTATTTTCATTGCTTCCTCCTTGTTAGGGTCTCTTAATTATATTGTGACTGTTTTAAACCTGAGAACTAAAGGAATGTCTATGACAAGGCTTCCACTTACTATTTGGGCCTTTTTCGTGACTGCTATTATTGGTGTGGTTTCTTTCCCGGTTCTATTATCAGCAGCTTTGTTGCTTATTATGGATCGTAGTTTTGGAACTTCATTCTTCCTTAGTGATATTTATATTTCAGGAGAAGTATTGAGCCATCAGGGCGGTTCTCCGGTATTATTCGAGCACCTTTTCTGGTTCCTTGGTCACCCGGAAGTTTATATTGTAATTCTACCTGCAATGGGTATTGTTTCCGAAGTTTTGGCTACTAATGCCCGTAAACCTATTTTTGGTTACCGTGCGATGGTTGCTTCCATACTCGCGATTGCATTCCTTTCTACAATTGTATGGGGTCACCATATGTTTGTTTCAGGTATGAACCCGTTCCTTGGTTCGGTATTTACTTTTACAACCTTACTGATTGCAATTCCATCAGCAGTAAAGGCCTTTAACTGGATCACTACCTTATGGAAAGGTAATTTACAGATGAACCCTGCAATGCTGTTCTCTATCGGATTTGTTTCTACCTTTATTACAGGAGGGTTAACAGGTATTATTCTTGGGGATTCTACGCTTGATATCAACGTGCACGATACTTATTTTGTAATTGCCCACTTCCACCTGGTAATGGGTATTTCTGCCATCTACGGACTTCTTGCCGGGGTTTACCACTGGTTCCCTAAGATGTATGGCCGTATGATGAATAAAAATATGGGTTACGTTCACTTCTGGATTACCGCAGTGGGTGCCTACGGTGTTTTCTTCCCGATGCACTTTATAGGACTGGCCGGATTGCCAAGGCGTTACTATACCAACACCGCGTTCCCGTATTTTGATGATCTTGCCGATGTGAATGTGATTATAACTATTTTCGCACTGATTACCACAGCCGTTCAGGTGGTATTTCTATGGAACTTTTTCTCCTCAATTTTCTATGGAAGAAAAGCAACTCAAAACCCCTGGAATGCCACTACCCTGGAATGGACTACTCCGGTAGAACACATCCACGGAAACTGGCCGGGTGAAATCCCATCAGTGTACCGCTGGCCTTACGATTACAGTAAAACTAACGAGGATGGCGAATACGTGATCAAAGGACAAGACTTTGTTCCGCAGGATGTTCCGCTTCAGAAAAATGAAGAAGAACTAAACCATTAGAAACAAATAACTTTTAAAGTTCTTATAAAAACCTCTGGATAACTTCCGGAGGTTTTTCTTTTCATATGCCTCATTATATTTCATTTTTAAGGTAGACTGCTTGTTTGTTTAATGATCTTTTAGCATTTTTGGAGATAATCCCTGAAAATCATTAACATGAATAGAAAACTACTTCTCGCTTTTTTAATTCTTCCTCTTTTTGTTTTCGGCCAAAAACTCGATATGTCTTTGGTCAAAAATATGGAGCCGCGCAATATTGGTCCAGCCGGAATGAGCGGTAGAATAACCGCCATTGATGCTGTAGACTCCAACCCTGATATAATTTATGCCGGTTCGGCTTCCGGTGGTTTATGGAAATCGACATCTGGAGGAGTAAACTGGGAACCTGTTTTTGACGAGGAAGAAACCGCTTCTATTGGAGCCGTCGCCATTCAGCAATCTAATCCTTCTGTGGTTTGGGTTGGTACCGGCGAAGGAAATCCCAGGAATAGCTTAAATGGCGGCCGCGGAATATACAAATCCCTTGACGGCGGTAAATCCTGGAAAAGAATGGGATTAAAGGATTCCAGGCATATTCACAGGGTAATTATAGATCCTTCAGATCCTAATACTGTTTATGCGGGTGCTATTGGTTCTCCCTGGGGAGCGCATGAAGAACGTGGCGTATATAAAACTACAGATGGCGGAGAAACCTGGGAGAAGATCTTATATACCAATGAAAGTTCTGGGATAGCTGAGCTTGTTATGGATCCTTCAAATCCCAATAAACTTATCGCTGCCATGTGGGAGCATCAAAGGGAACCCTGGTTCTTTAATTCAGGAGGGTCTGGTTCTGGTATGTATATTACTTATGATGGTGGTGAGAACTGGAAAGAAATTACCGAAGATAATGGCTTGCCCGAAGGGGAACTCGGCCGAATGGGCCTTGCCATAGCTCCGGGAAAACCTGAGGTAGTTTATGCTTATATAGAAGCCAAAAAGAATGGTTTGTACCGCTCTGAAGATGGTGGAGAAAGTTGGGAATTAGTTAATGATGATATGGGCGAAATTGGAAACCGTCCATTTTACTATGCTGAAATATATGTGGCCCCCAATAATGAAAACCGTGTTTACAGCATCTTTACTTTTGTAAATGTATCTGAAGATGGCGGAAAAAGCTTCGAAGAATTAATGCCGGCTTATGGAGCTAACAATGGCATACATCCCGATCACCACGCCTGGTATATTAACCCTGAAAATCCCGATTTCATGATCGATGGTAATGACGGTGGATTAAACATTACCCGGGATGGTGGTAAAACCTGGCATTTCGCCGAGAATATTCCTGTGGGCCAGTTTTATCATGTGGCGGTTGACAATGAAACGCCTTATAATGTGTATGGCGGAATGCAGGACAACGGAAGCTGGAAAGGTCCCGGATATGTATGGAAATCCCAGGGGATTAGGAATTCCTACTGGCAGGAAATTTCTTTTGGAGACGGGTTTGATGTCGTTCCCGATCCAGATGATAGTCGTTATGGCTGGTCTATGAGTCAGCAGGGGAATGTGGGAAGATATGATTCTGAAACCGGGCGTAATTATGTCGTTAAGCCTACGCATCCCGATCCTGATGTGGAGCTGCGTTACAATTGGGATTCAGCAATTAATATCGACCCATTTGATAATAAAACCCTTTACTTCGGAAGTCAGTTCGTTCACAAATCAACCGACAAAGGATTAACCTGGGAGGTCATCTCCCCAGATCTCACCACCAACGATCCTGAAAAACAAAACCAGATGGAGAGTGGCGGCTTGACCATAGATGCTACTGGAGCAGAAAACCATACTACGCTTTTGGTGATTGAACCATCTTCCGTAGAAAAAGATATGATCTGGACAGGATCTGATGACGGGAAAGTTTTTTACACGCAGAACGGTGGTGAAAACTGGACTGAGGTTTCCGGCAATTTGAGAGGCTTACCTGAAGGTAGTTGGATAGAACAAATTCAGGCTTCCAACAAGAACAAAGGTGAAGCCCTGTTAGTAGCCAATAATTATAGAAGAGATGACTATACGCCTTATGTCTACCGCACTCGTAACTACGGAAAGAGTTGGGAAAGAATAGTTGATAAAGATGATGTTCTCAGTTTTGCTCTTTCTGTCGTAGAAGATCCGGAGGAGGAAAATCTTTTATTCCTCGGAACAGATGATGGCCTTTATGTTTCTATAGATGCCGGGGTAAACTGGCAGAAGTGGACTAATGGTTTTCCCACTGTGCCCGTAAAAGATATGGTGATCCATCAACGGGAACATGACCTGGTGATTGGCACCTTCGGAAGGTCGTTCTGGATACTTGATGATATAAGACCTCTTCGGGAAATAGCTAGAAATAACGTTATGTTCACAAATCTGAAGGAAGAAGAGTCAAAGCTTGAGGTTTTTCCATCACCTACTGCCTACCTTGCCTCTACCCAGCAACCATCGGGAATGCGTTTTCCTGCTGATGCTGTTTTTAGCGGTGAAAACCGTGGCAGAGGTGCAAAGATTTCCTATTTCATCAATCCTAAAGAAAGGGAGAATGAAAAATCTTCAAAGGAAGAAAACAATGATGAAGAAGAAAAGAGTAAAACCGCTTCAGTTTGGGATACCATCAGCTTAAAGGTTTATGATGGGGAAAGGCTGATTCGTACCTTGAAAAAAGAAGCTCCCGATTCTACAGGGATTTATAACATGACCTGGTCTTTGGATGAAAAAGGAGGAGATTCACCTTCCCGGGAAATTAAGGAATCCAAAGATGAGCCGGGTGGAATTACCGTGAAGCCCGGAACTTACCGGGTAGTGATAAATTATGGCGAGCTGGAGTCAGAAGGCGAAATAAGTGTAGAAACCGATCCGAGGTTGAATATTTCAGATGAAGATATTTCAGTGTTATATGAAACCGAAAAGGAACTGGAAAATATGACTCAGGTTGCAGCCGATGCTGTAAAGCAACTGGTGCAGAGCAAAAAGATCGCAGAAGAATTTCAGGAGAAGTTGAAGAAAGAGGATGAGGAAAAGTTTGAAAGTGAAATTGATGCTTCCAAAGCCATTGCTGATACTATAAATAACAAAATCGCAATTTTTCTTGGAGAAGAGGATGAGCGACAAGGGATTGTAAGAAGTCGTAAACCAACGGTGCAATCCAGAATTAATGAGGCTAGATATTACGTTAATACTCGACCAGACGGACTTACCTCCACCGAGAAAACTTTAATTTCTCATGCCAAGAATGATTTGCAGGAGGCCTTAGAGGAAGTAAACTCGTTTTTTGAAACCGAATGGCCGGAATATCGCTCCAAAATGGAGCAGATCGAGCTCTCTCCTTTCAAAGAAATAGAAATATTTGAATTGGGGAATTAAGCAAAAGAAAATCAAGAGTTAGAGCCTTTCTTTTCCGGAAAGGCTTTTTCTTTTCCGGTGCTTCCATAATTCTTCTTACTTCCTTTTCTTTATCTTTGTCCAAAGACCTGTTGAGAATTATGAATGAAAACCTTGATCCCAGCGGAGAAAATTTTTCTCCCGAAGAATTCGATATTGAAAGGGCGTTGCGCCCATTGGAATTTGATGATTTTGCCGGCCAGGATCAGGTATTGGACAACCTAAAGGTTTTTGTTGAAGCAGCCAATCAAAGGGGCGAAGCTTTAGATCATACGCTTTTCCACGGGCCTCCGGGACTTGGGAAAACCACTCTCGCTCATATTCTGGCCAACGAACTTAGTGTCGGAATTAAAGTGACTTCAGGACCCGTTTTGGATAAACCTGGAGATCTTGCGGGATTACTTACAAACCTTGACGAAAGAGACATACTTTTTATAGATGAAATACACCGTCTTAGCCCTGTAGTTGAGGAATACCTCTATTCGGCTATGGAAGATTACCGGATTGATATCATGATCGAAACCGGGCCAAATGCGAGAACAGTTCAAATTAATTTGAATCCGTTTACCCTGGTGGGAGCAACTACGCGTTCAGGGCTGCTTACAGCGCCTATGCGGGCACGTTTTGGTATTTCCAGTAGACTGCAGTATTACAGCACCGAACTGCTTTCAGATATAGTGCAACGAAGTGCTGAAATCCTAAAAGTTCCAATAAGTCTTGATGCTGCAATAGAAATTGCCGGTAGAAGTCGGGGAACACCGCGAATTGCGAACGCGCTATTGAGAAGGGTGCGGGATTTTGCCCAGATTAAAGGCAATGGGAAAATCGATATGGAAATCGCTAAATATAGTCTTAAGGCACTTAATGTAGATACTCACGGTTTGGATGAAATGGATAATAAGATCCTGGAAACCATTATCGATAAATTTAAAGGCGGTCCCGTTGGCATCACCACTTTGGCCACCGCAGTAAGCGAAAGCGCCGAAACCATCGAAGAAGTTTACGAGCCGTTCCTCATTCAGCAGGGATTTATTTACCGCACGCCTAGGGGCCGGGAAGTAACCGAAGCAGCCTATCGTCACCTCGGCAGGACCAAAGGAAATACCCAGGGCGGATTGTTCTAAAAGTTAAAAAGGGAGTGTTTTCTTTTTGATTCAAGCCATTTCAGGTGGTTTCTTCTTAACTTGGTTTTCAAATGGGAAGTATGAAAGTAAAGGAAATTCCAGCGGTATCGTGGCTAAAGTTTATGGGGAAAGCCAATCTTATCCTCAAAAACCCTCTGCCTTTTCATGCTGAAAATTTTGCAAAACTTGGAGATATTTTTAGGGTGAAAGTCGGTTTTGGAAATCCTCTTGTTTTTTCCAGAAATGCAGCCTTTGCCGAATATGCTCTTCAGAAAAACCATAAAAACTTTGAAAAATCACCAATCCAAACCCGGGATATGGCAAAATACCTGGGCTACGGGTTACTGACTTCCACAGGTGAGCACTGGCGGAAACAACGTAAACTCATTCAACCCGCTTTTCATAAAAAGCAAATTGCCGGATTAATGGATACTATAAATTCTGCAATTATGATCGAGCTGGATAAAATTGAGCAGGGAAAGCCCATGGATATTTTTCCGGTTTTTAATGATCTTGCTTTTCAAACGGTGGTAAAATCGCTTTTTAGTAGTGCAGTTGGCCAAAAGGAGATCAACAGGCTACAGTATATTACTGAGGCTGCCCAGCGAATGCTGGTTAAAGAGCTCCGGCAGCCCTTTAAACGCTGGTGGTTCAAATATAGTGGCAGTATAAAAAAGCACATGGAATTAGTCGAAGAAGCGCGGGAAATTCTTAGAAAATTAGTACGGGAAAGGAAAGAAAATCCTGCCGGTGAAGGAGACCTCTTGGATATGCTGCTAGAGGCAAGGTATGAGGACGGCACGGCAATGAGCGAAAAACAACTGATCGATGAAATTCTGATCTTTTTTACCGCAGGGCACGAAACCACTTCGAATGCACTTACTTTCACGGCTGAACTCCTCGCAAGACATCCCGAAATTCAGGAAAAAATTGCTTCGGAAACAAAAGAAGCTAAAGAAAAGACCAGCGATCTTATGGAATTGATCGCATCCTGTACTTATACAAAGCAAGTTTTAGAAGAAGCTATGCGACTGTATCCGCCGGTTTATTTTATAGACCGCATTAATCTTGAAGAAGATGAATTTAACGGATTCAGAATCCACAAAAATTCTAATTTATTGTTTTCGATCTATGAAATTCATCGTGATGCCGCTTACTGGGAAAATCCACAGAAATTTGATCCTTCCCGATTTGCTGAAGGCACCAAACATACCTCCCACTACTATCCTTTTGGGGCAGGACCACGAAAGTGCATTGGTAATAACTTTGCCATGTATGAAATGATTTTGGCGATTTCAGAACTGGTTTCCAGGTACAGGATCAGCACAAATAAGCAGGAAATTGAAATTACACCTTTAATTACCCTGAAGCCAAAAAATGCAATTTTGAGGTTCGAGGAAAGATCCTAATGCTAACTCTCCAATTTTCAGTCAAAAAATATTGACTACCTAATTCTCCTTTATTAAAGGATTTTCCAAACATTTGAAGAATTTTTTAGTCTTAGAAATCGGTCATATAAAAAGGAGTTTTAAAACCCCTGCAATCCCCTATAGATTTGTAAATCAATATTTTGTATCTTTTGGGTTCAATTTTTTAATCATGCCAATTTATATGGATTACCATATTTTCCCTGGAATTTCCGTAGAGGAGGTGAAGGCCGCCCATATGACGGACAAAGCGACACAGGCAAAATACGGCGTGAAATATCATCAATTTTGGGTGAATAAGGAAACAGGGTCTATTTTCTGCCTAATCGAAGGACCTAATCCCGAAGCCTGTATTAAAGTTCATGAAGAAGCGCACGGAAATGTGGCGTGTAATATTATTGAAGTTGAGCCGGGTTTGATTAATTTGTTTATGGGGAAAAACCCTCCGATGCAAAATGGAATTGTTTATGCCCAGAATGGGGAAATCGATACAGGTTTTAGATTTATAATGGTGTTGGATATCGTAGTGAATACTTCATTATCTACCCATTCTGATATCGAAAAATTTGTTTTTCCGAAGAAACCCAGGAATGAAGCAATCAAAATAATACAAGAGTTTCAGGGAGAATTGGTAGAAAATTTATCAGACGATAGTATCATCGCTGTGTTTACAGACGCTCATCAGTCCCTGAGATGTGTACTTAATATTCAGGAGATTTTTACTAATAGACTTCAGGAGGAAGAATGGGAAATAAGTTTTAAGATAGGTCTCACTGAAGGGCAACCCGTAACCATGGCTGATAGTTTCTTTAAAGATTCTATAGACTATGCCAAACGATTAAGCTTGATAGCGGGGGAAAACCAAATCCTGCTATCTCATTGCCTAAAGAAAATAAGCTCTTTTCAAGTTCAAAATTTAGATCAGAAAAAGGTTAAAGTTTTGGAAGAAAAGCACCGGATTTTTATCGGGGATTTTTGCGATTATGCAGAATCGAATCTTGCAACTGAAAAGTTATCAGTAAAATCCTTAAGTAGGGAAATTGGCCTCAGCAGGCCACAATTGTATAGAAAAATAAAATCTATCACGGGGCGGTCACCCAAGAAGTTTATTCGCGACCTTAAATTAAGAACTGCTTTTAACCTTATAAAGAATAACAATCTCAACGTTTCCCAGGTGGCCTACGAAGTAGGTTATGATGATCCTTCTTACTTCTCAAAATGTTTCACTCAAAAATTTGGCATTTCCCCGTCCAAAGTAATATAGCATTTCAAATTCGACTTCAGTATAAATGAATCAAAATTCACTGATTTTGAATCATTTATACCGTATATGAAACCCATCCTCTCGTTAAATTAGTAAATATCTATTTTGTTATTAACCAATACTTTTTGAGTCATGAGAGAAGAAACCACCCAATTAAAACACTCTGTAAAGGGCACAGTTATTATGCCGGAGGATGAGAACTACGATGAAGCCAGGGCTATCTATAATGCTATGATAGACAAAAAACCTTCCATTATTGTAAAATGTAAAGATGAAGAAGATGTTATCGATACGGTAAACTTTGCCAGAAAGAATAATCTGGAAGTCTCCATTCGCAGTGGCGGGCATAATGGGGCCGGTTTGGCTCTGGTAGAAGATGGGCTGGTAATTGACCTTTCAGAAATGAAAAACATTGACATTGATCCTCAAACTAATACCGCCATTATAGGACCGGGGAATACTTTAAAAGAGATCGATGCGGCGACTCACGAATTTGGCCTTGCCCTTCCCAGTGGAATTATTGGCACTACCGGCATTGGGGGAATTACCCTTGGTGGCGGTCTCGGTTATTTAAGTCGGAAAGGAGGTTTAACCATCGATAATTTGCTGGAATGTAAGGTTGTATTGGCTAATGGAGAATTGGTCACCGCTAATTCGGAAACTAATTCTGATCTTTTTTGGGCACTTCGCGGAGGAGGTGGAAATTTCGGGGTGGTTGTTTCATTTAAATTTAAGCTCCTCGAGATTAAAAATGTCTATGCCGGCCCTATGTTTTGGCCACTGGAAAAAGCGACAGAGGCGATGGAATTTTATGATCAAATCACTAAAGATGCATCTCACGATTTATATGGTTTTTTTGCCTTTCTTATAGTTCCGCCTGCAGAACCCTTTCCAAAAGAATTGTGGAATAAAAATGTTTGCGGAGTCCTGTGGAATTATACCGGGCCAATAGAAAAAGCTGAAGAAGTTTTTGAACCTATACGCAAGTTTGTACCTCCTATCCTGGATTTTGTTTCTGAAATTCCAATGCCGGCCTTAAACACCATGTTTGATACTTTAATGCCGCCCGGAATGCAGTGGTATTGGAGAGCACATTATATCAAAGAATTAACTCCTGAGTCTATTAAAGTTAATATTAAGCACGGCTCAAAGATTCCTACTATGCGTTCAACCACTCATTTATATCCTATAGACGGAGCGGTAAACGATGTAGGCAATGAAGAAACAGCCTGGGCACATAGAGATGCCCGCTGGGCGCAAGTAATTGTTGGTGTAGATCCCGAACCGGAAAAAGCTGATGAAATTACTAAATGGTGCAAAGATTATTTTGATGATTTAAAGCCACATGCCATGGGTGGCGCCTATGTCAACTTCATGATGGAAGAAGGCCAGGAAAGAATAAAAAGTTCATATAAAGGAAATTATGAACGCTTGGCAAAAATTAAAGCGAAATATGATCCTGAGAATTTCTTTCATTTAAATCAAAACATAAAACCTGGTTAGACCTCGCTTTGCGGCACATAAATTCTCTCATCGATTCTCAAGTAATAATGCGTATATAAAAAATCAAATTTATTATTATGAAAAAAATAGCTGTTACCATCGTGTTTTCCTTACTGGCATTTTTCTCAACCTATGCTCAGTCAGGTGATGAAATTAATGAGGAATATCCGGAAGCCAAAAAAGAAGTAAAGCAAGCTCTGGATGAGATCGAGCAAAGCATTAGAAATAATGAAATCGACAAATTGATATCCATGCATGCCTATGGTCCTAAATTCACTGAATTTAAACCAATGGAAGAAAGGACAGGTTCGAAAGAGAATGAAGAGTTCGAAAGGAGCTTTTTAGGCTCGATTACCGAAGTAGAGAAATGGAACTGGGATGATCTTAAGATTGCTGTATTTGGTGGAGATGTGGCTGCGGTTACCTTTCATTCAGATTTTAAATTTAAGACTGGTGAGGATCCGCATCACTTTAAAACACAAGGGGTGTTATTATTCATTAAAACCGATGACGGCTGGAAGATTACTCATGAGCACCTTGCACCACTTGCCGAAGCTAAAGTTAAACCCGAAACTCCCGAAATAACTCATATCTCCAAATCAGACTTTCCTAAAGACGATATGTTGAATCTCGTTAAAGGATGGGGCGGAATGGTCGTTGCCATTAACGAACCTCCTGCTGGGACCGATTTTGCACCACTTCTAAAAGGGCAAAAGGATGATTTATGCCAGGTACCTCATTGGGGTTATCTGGAGAAGGGAAAGTTGCAGGCTGATTATAAAAATCGTCCTACTGAAATGATTTCGGCCGGAGAGGTCTTTTATATGCCTCCCGGTCACACGGCTAAGGTTATTGAAGATGCCAGGATAATCGATTTTAGTCCGGAAGAAGAAATGATGGCCTTAATGACAGATATTGAGAATAAAATGAAGGAAGACAAGAATTAAACGCTTTCCAGGAGAGAGTAGAGAAACCTATGAAATAGGTCATAAATTTTAAATATCGCATCTTTGTAATATTATCATGATTGATCAAAAGGAGCGATATACAAAATTAATCAAAGCCGAAGCTAAGCGCCTCGGCTTTCTTTCATGCGGGATTTCAAAAGCCGAATTTCTTGAAGAAGAGGCACCCCGACTCGAGAATTTTCTTCAGAAGGGAATGCACGGCGAAATGAAGTATATGGAAAATCATTTCGATAAACGCCTTGATCCCACTAAACTGGTTGAAGGTTCAAAATCGGTTATTTCTTTACTGCTCAATTATTACCCTCATCAAATTCAGAATCAGGATTCCTATAAGATCAGTAAATATGCTTACGGCCGGGATTATCATTTTGTGATAAAGGATAAGCTTAAAGACCTGATGCAGTATATGCAGAAAGAAATTGGCGAAATAGAAGGGCGCGCCTTTGTGGATTCGGCACCTGTTCTGGATAAAGCCTGGGCTGCAAAAAGCGGACTCGGTTGGATGGGGAAACATTCTAACCTTTTATCTAAGCAAACCGGCTCTTTCTATTTTATCGCTGAACTTATTGTAGATCTCGAACTGGAATACGATACGCCGGTTACCGATCACTGCGGAAGCTGTACGGCCTGCATAGATGCCTGCCCAACTGATGCCATCGTAGAACCTTACAAAGTGGATGGCAGCAAATGCATTTCTTATTTTACCATTGAGTTGAAAGACGAACTACCCACTTCCTATAAAAACCAATTTGAAGACTGGATGTTTGGCTGCGATATCTGCCAGGATGTTTGCCCATGGAACCGGTTTTCAAAGCCTCATAACGAACCACTGTTTAATCCCCATCCCGATTTATTGGAAAATGAGAAAAAAGACTGGGAAGAGATCACCAAAGAAACCTTTAATGAGATCTTCAGGAAATCTGCTGTTAAAAGGACAAAGTTTACAGGCTTGAAGAGAAATATAGATTTTTTGAAAAGTTAGGCCTTCACCGGGTTTTCCGGAGCAGCTAATTTTTTCCTGATCCCTTCCAAATAAGGCGTAGGTGTGAAATCAAAACGCGTTTCGAATTTGGTGCTTTTAAAGATGTAATCACGATCATACTGATACATCATTTCGGGCATTTCCTTCATCACCGGAATGACCAATCCTAGCAAATAAGCCATGAACTTTGGAACTTCTCTGAATTTTGGTTCCACCTGCATTTCCGCAGCAATAGCCGTTATCCATTCTCTCCCGGTAAGCGGGTTTTCAGCTGTAGGTAAATGCCAAACCTGGTTGTAAGCATCATCGGTGTTTCCTAAAAGGGCGGTGCCTTTGGCGGCATCTGGAACAAAGGTGAAAGAATGTTTATAATCAGCCGAAGCCAGCCAGTTCGCTTTTTTTCCTTCTTTTAATGGCTTTATTACTGTTTGAGTGATCATGCTGTTTTGCGAATTGGGCCCATAATAATCGGCGCAACGGGCAATAAGTGCGGTAAGTTTTCCTTTTTCCACCCGACCTAAAATAAGCCTGGCCAGTTCGGCCCTTACCAGTCCTTTTTTACTTTCTGGTGCCATAGGGGCATCTTCGGTCATATAGGGAATACTCTCTTTGCTGTACATATAAACATTATCGAAAAAAACCAGTTTGGCCCCGGTTTCTTCACAGGCATTGATCACATTTTTAACTATTTCAGGCCAATTTTTTCGCCATACTTTGTAATTATAAGGCAAGCCGGCAGTAAGATAGACCACTGTAGAATCTTTAACAGCCTCTTTAACTTTCTCGATATTCAGAAGGTTTGCGGGGAAAAGTTCATCATTTGGATTTACCTGTACGGGTTTCCGGCTCACCAACCTTATATTATCTGTGTATTCCAAGAGCTCCCTGGCCAGGTGATTCCCTATTGCACCTCCTGCACCCAGGATGGCTTGAAGATTGTTTTTCATTGCCGGTTAAATTAGCTAAAACTAAAGTTAATAAAAAAAGCCCCGGCCGCACAAAATCGCTAAGGCCGAAGCTCATATTTTTTTCAAAAATCCTAATCCACTTTCACAATTTGAAATTCATCTTGTGAACCTTCTGATAGTAGGATATGCAGGTAAGAATAAAGAACATAGGGAGTATTTCCTTTGACGGTCACCGTAGTGGGAAAAGTTGCGGAAGTAGAAAAAGCATCCTCCAGGATGGCGCTTTTCCATCTATCACGTGTTTTGAAGGTATGCACTACTGCGTTTTCTCCACCTCCACCATTGCTTACTACAAGCAGTTCGTTGGGGTTTTTCAGATATATTCCATCTGGGCTATACATATCAACAGGAATGTTTACTTCTGAAAATTTTTCAGGATTATCTATAGGAATCCTTATGATGCGGTTTGTTTCCAGGTGACTTACCAGCAAATATCCGCGTGGGTCATAATCTATTCCGTTTATACCTATGTTTCCTGGAGTAGGAGCAAGTTCTTCATCTTTATAAAAAACCGAAGAATTTCCTTCTTTATCCACCTGGTAAATTATCCCTGCATAGCTGTCGGTAACATAAGCCATTCCTTTATTATCAACAGTTACATCATTTGCAAATTGAGGTCCTTCTTCCCACTCATCTAGGTCGGCATAAAATATTCTCTCTCCCGAACTAAGCTCATAAGCCGCAAGAGCAGAAAGTGTGCCGTCAATGTTGGAATTGACCACAAGGAGGCGTTTTGTGGAATTATCAATGTGCAGTCCCAGGCTGGCAAATAGGTCGGGATCCTTTATAAATTCAGAATAAACCCCATCCTTAACCTGCCCAATTGTTCCCCGGGTTATTGAGGAAACCAGGAAACGATCATCCCTTTGGTCGTATTCAATTCCTTCAGGGAAAAGATTTTCCTCATTAATAGAAATTACCGCAGGTTCCATCTTGTTTTTTGCCGAAAGATCACTAACATTCTCAATACGATCTTCCTCAATGACTTCAGAATCACAGGAAAAAATGAAAAGAGAAACAATCCCGGCAATCAGCATAAAAAATAAATTTTTCATAATTAAAAATTTTTGATTGGTTAATAAAATATTCGGGAGGTGAGCCTAATTGAAATTCAGCATCAGAAGGGGCAGTGGATGAAAATCCATGATTTTTGGGATTAATAAAATTAAGTAATTTATATTTAATAGCTGAATTTCAGTCGATTAATTCTTCAATTAATTAAAATAATCCGATTTGGATAACCCAAATCCTTAACTGCTTTAGTGTTGGATTTTTTTTCAGAAATGATTATATTGTTATCGCTTTTAATGAAATCTTTCCTGGCCTTGGCCTTGCCATTTTTACAATGAATAAAAATAATACCTGTCATTATTATCCTCCGGCAGAAGAGAAATTCAATATTATTTCTCACGGATTTGGATTTGCGCTGAGCGTAATTGGACTGGTCCTTTTAATTTTAAAAGCGAACGAGTTGGGCGGTATCAGGCACTTGGTGAGTTTTAGTATTTTTGGTGCAAGTATGATCCTGCTTTATGCAGCTTCCACTTTCTATCATGCCACAAAGGATTCTACCTGGAGATACCGGTTAAATATTGTAGATCATGCCTCAATTTATGTGCTGATTGCGGGCACTTATACGCCATTTGCCTTAGTCACATTAAGTGGAGTTGTCGGTTGGAGTATCTTTGGGGTGGTATGGGGCCTTGCGTTTACAGGGATAATTTTGAAACTCTTTTTCACCGGACGCTATAATACACTCTCTACTATCATGTATGTAGTAATGGGATGGATTATTGTTTTTGCTGTCAAACCATTACTCGATAACCTTGCGACTCCCGGCCTTTTGTGGTTACTGGGTGGTGGAATTTCATATACCCTGGGAGCTGTAATCTTTAGCCTTGACAGAATTAAATTTAATCATGCTATTTTTCATATTTTCGTTTTATTAGGAAGTTTCTGCCATTTTATAGCCATTTATTTTTACGTCTTACCGGAGGATGCTGCAGGGCTTATTTCCTGAACTTTTGTGGCTATTATTAGTGCAACCTTGCTAACTTTGTAGCTACAGCCAAATTGAAAAATTATGAGTAGCAACCCTAGAAAAAGGCGTGAAGCCCTGGTTTATCACGCTAAACCAAAACCTGGAAAAATTCAGGT
>NZ_JBEPWD010000011.1:0-47694 GCF_041642575.1 Salegentibacter sp.
TTTTATTAGCCGAATGGGAAGGGCCCTATGCAGGGGTTCCCGCTTTTGACAAAATGGAAGTTGATCTCGTTAAACCCGCTTTGGAAAAAGCCATGGAAATGCACCTGGCCGAAATTGATGAAATAGCAAGTAATCCAGAGGCCGCCACTTTTGAGAACACCATTGTCCCAATGGAAAAAGCTGGAAAAGAATTAAATAGGGCTTTTACATATTATGGCATTTTTAGCAGTAATATGTCCAGCCCTGAATTCAGGGAGGTGCAGAAGGAACTCTCTCCTATAATCTCAGAATACAGCTCAAAGATCTCCCAGAACGAGGAGCTATTCAAAAGAATTGAAAAAGTCTATAAGGACTCCAAGGAAAACCCTTTGGAAGCACAGGAACAAAGAGTGATCGATTTGATTTATGAGGAATTCGCCATGGAAGGTGCTGCCCTTAATGAAGAAGACAAAAAACGTTATGCCGAGATCAATAAAGAACTTTCTCAGCTGTATACCCAGTTTTCAAACAATGTACTTTCCGAAGAAGAGAATTACGTGGTATACCTGGAGGAAGATCAGTTAGGTGGCCTTCCCGAATCTTACATAAAATCTTCTGCCAGCGCTGCTGAAGAACGCGGAAAACCAGGCAAATATGCGGTAACCAACACCCGCTCTTCTATGGATCCCTTTCTTACGTATTCCGATGAAAGGGAATTAAGAGAGGAAGTTTGGAATAATTATTATTCCCGCGGTGATAACGATGATGAGTTTGACAATAATGAAGTGATCAAGAAGATACTGAAGCTTCGTGATGAACGGGTTGAGCTTTTGGGCTACGATAATTTTGCCGAGTGGAGATTACAAAACCGTATGGCCAAAAATCCTGAAAACGCGATGGAGCTTATGGAAGCCGTATGGCCGGCAGCTCTGGCCCGTGTAGAACAGGAGGTTGAAGATATGCAAGCCATAGCCGATAAGGAAGGCGCCAATATTAAAATCGAACCCTGGGACTATCGTTATTATGCCGAAAAAGTTAGAAAAGACAAATATGATCTTGACAGCGAAGAAGTAAAACAATACCTGGAATTGGGTAATTTAACCGAGGCGCTTTTCTTTACTGCTGAAAAGATCTTCAATTTCGAATTTACTCCCGTTGAAGAAGGATCGGTTCCTGTGTTTCACAAAGATGTAGAAGTTTGGGAAGTAACCGATAAATCTACCGGAGACCTGATAGGGCTTTGGTATCTGGACCCATTCGCAAGACAGGGAAAACGTTCCGGTGCCTGGGCAACCACTTACCGCAGTTATTCTGAGCTAGAGGGGGGAGAACCTGTTTTAGCCTCAAATAACTCTAACTTCATAAAAGCTGCTGAAGGTGAGCCTGTACTCATTTCCTGGGATGATGCCACGACTTTCTTTCACGAATTCGGGCACGCGTTGCACTTTCTAGCCGCCGATGTAAAGTATCCTACTTTGAACGGAGGAGTAAGAGATTACACCGAATTCCAATCGCAGTTACTGGAGCGATGGTTATCTACCGATGAAGTGATAAACCGCTTCCTGCGTCATCATGAAACCAACGAGGTTATTCCTGAGGAACTGGTAACAAAGATCAAGAATGCTTCAACCTTTAATCAGGGGTTTGCAACTACCGAGTTCCTTGCTTCTGCTTTAATGGATATGAAGTATCACACTACCGATCCAGATGAGATCGAACCAAGAGAATTTGAAAAAGAAACCCTGGAAGAATTGGGTATGCCTGAGGAGATCGTGATGCGTCACCGCTCCCCACATTTTGGTCACGTATTTTCAGGAGAGGGTTACGCTACAGGGTATTATGGTTACCTATGGGCAGATGTATTAACCTCTGATGCTGCTGAAGCCTTTAACGAGGCGCCAGGTGGATTCTATGATAAGAATGTTGCTCAGAAACTGGTGAAATATCTTTTCGCCCCAAGAAACGCGATGGATCCTGCTGAAGCCTACAGAAGTTTTAGAGGAAGAGATGCCAAGATTGATGCTCTAATGCGCGACCGTGGTTTTCCGGTTCCTGAAGAAGGAATTCAAAAATAAATTTTTTTCATTCTGATCTAAATCCCGGCTTATCACCGGGATTTTTTGTTTCAGGTAATAATATTTTCAGGATTAAAAAAAAACTTAAATCAGCTCTGTAATTTTATTTTTGAAAAAGTAATAAGTAACTTTAAAAGAAGCTAAAAAACAGAAGCTATGTATGCGACGAAAGAACAAATGATCGAAGAACAGCTAAAGCGAAGAGGAATAAAAGATGAAAAAGTTTTGAAGGCGATGGAAGAAGTAGACCGCAAACTTTTTGTTCCCGAAGAATTTCAGGATAAGGCATACGAGGATGGGCCCTTACCAATAGGAAGAGGACAAACTATAAGTCAGCCGTACATCGTGGCTTATATGGCGCAGGAACTAAAATTAAATCCCAATGATAAAGTGCTGGAAATAGGTACCGGTTGCGGTTATAATGCCGCTGTTTTATCAAAACTTGCCGCCCAGGTTTACAGTATAGAAATTGTAGACTGGCTGGGAGAATTAGCCAAAGAAAACCTTGATAAAACCAATATTAAAAATATTACCACTAAAACCGGGGATGGCTATAAAGGCTGGCCGGAAGAAGCTCCTTTTGACGCAATAATATTAACAGCGGCACCCGCTTCCATTCCTGAACCTCTAAAAGAGCAATTAAAAGAAGGAGGACGTTTGCTAACACCTGTAGGCACTACCATACAACGGTTAATTCTCCTGGAGAAAACAGGTGAGAATACCTTTAAAAAAGAAAGTCTTTTACCGGTAAGTTTTGTGCCCATGACAGGAAAAGCACAATCAGAATAAATGGAAAAGAAAGGAGAAAATTTTCGTGAGGTTACTTTCGCCAAAGACTATTTAGATGCTTTTGCTGAAAGAACCGGAATAGTTGAAGGAAAAGGAGATGCGGCAAATCGCTATCTCTGGACAGATGCTTTTGCGGTGCATTGCATTTTTGCACTTTTTAAATTAACAAAAGATCAAAAATATCATCAAATAGCTTTGCGCCTAATTGATTTGGTGCATTTTCACCTGGGAAGATTTCATCCTGAAGATTCAAGAATCGGCTGGATTAGCGGCTTATCTGAAGAAGAAGGAAAAAATCACCCTACCGCGGGAGGTTTACGCATTGGAAAAAAGCATTTGGAGCGAAATCCTAACGAAGCTTTTCAGGAGCAGTTTGAATGGGAAAGGGACGGCCAATATTTTCATTACATTTCCAGGTGGATTGTAGTTTTACTTCAGGCCCAAAAAGAAACAGGGGATGAAAAATATTTAAATTGGGCGGCTGAATTGTTACTTGCTTCTGAAAAATTTATTTCAGAAGAAAATGGGGAACTAAGAATGTATTGGAAAATGAGCACCGATTTAAGCCGACCGCTTATAAATAGCATGGGCTCCCACGACCCCCTGGAAGGCTTAATTTGCGCAGCCACCATAAAAGAAAATTTACCCAAAAGAAATGACGAATTAAACGCTGTTCTTCAAAATTTTAAAAAACTTTGCACCGGAAAAGATTGGATAACTACCGATCCTCTGGGTATTGGCGGGTTATTGATAACTTCTGTAAGAGCTTCTGCTTTAAAAAACGATGAAGATTTACCATCATCTTCAAAACCACAAAAATTGTTAGAAAACAGCCTTTACAGCCTAAAAAATTTCAGGAGATTTAATTCATTAAATGGTCCAGCAAATCAACGCCTGGCATTCAGAGAGTGCGGATTATCTTTGGGACTTCGGGTTTTGGATGGAGCAAAAGAAAACTCGAAAAACGATATAGCTGCTGAATTTGATGCTTACATTCCCTTAGCAGACAAAGTAGAAAGTTTTTGGGAAAGTCCGGAAAATCAAAAATCTGCTACATGGACTGAGCATTTAAATATTAATTCAATAAGCCTTGCCTCAAGCCTTTTCGCCAAATTTTCTCCTGAATCTTTTGGATAATTTATAAAAAAAACCACCTGATAAAAGGTGGTTTTTACAATATCATAATTTCAGAAAATGCTTAGAACATCTCTCTACCGGAAAAATGGAAAGCACCTTCAATAGCAGCGTTCTCATCGCTATCACTTCCGTGTACAGCATTCTCGCCTACAGAAGTTGCATATTTCTTTCTTATAGTTCCTTCAGCAGCGTCTTCAGGATTGGTAGCACCAATTAAAGTTCTGAAGTCTTCTACGGCATTGTCTTTTTCAAGAATAGCGGCTACAATAGGACCACGTGTCATGAACTCCACCAATTCCCCAAAAAACGGACGCTCCTTATGGATCGCGTAAAATTCTTCCGCATCGGTTTTGGTCATTTGGGTCATTTTCATCGCTACAATTCTAAAACCTGAAGCGGTAATTTGTTCTAATATTCCACCAATATTCCCTTTTTCTACTGCATCGGGTTTGATCATGGTGAATGTTCTGTTTCCTGCCATTTTATGCTTTTTAAATTTTGGGCAAAAATAAGTAATTCTCCTCCAAAAGCAAGCTGATTAATGCTTTATGTGTGGGTACTCCACTTCATACTGCTGAAGCAAGCTATTCCCTTCTCCCCGCATCTCCATTAAAACCCTGTTATTCTTAAAATCGAATTTAAGAAGCCCAAAACTTAGGTCGCTTACTACCTCTCCTACTCTGTACCGATTAGGCTCCCCGCTAAAGCTGGTATAACTATGTGTTAGTCCGCTCGAGGTGAAGTCAACTAAAGGGTAATCAATAGCATCTGTATTCATTTCTGAAAATTCTGAAATATGGCGGTCCCCACTAAGAATTATCACATTGTTTGCTTCAGAACCTTCGATTAATTTGATGAGTTTATTTCTTTCAGCAGGGAAATTCCCCCAGGTTTCAAAACCGTGCTCTTCAGAGATCACCTGGATGCTGCTTAGGATTAAATTGAAAGCAGCCGTGCTGGTTTCCAATTCCTCTTCCAGCCATTCCCACTGCTGTTTTCCAAGGATAGTACCTTCCCTGTTCTCTTCATATCTTTTTCCCGCAGCATCACTCGGGTGCAATTCGTCCCTGAAATACCTGGTATCCAGAATTATTAATTTGATGTTTCCCTGTGGGGTTTCCAGCATTTCGCTGTGATAAACCCCTTCCCTTTCCCGACGGGGATCATCTTGTGCGACACCCATAAAATCGAGGAAAAGCTGCTGACTTTCTTCTTTAAACTCCCATTCTTTTCCGCCGTCGTTTATTCCATAGTCATGATCATCCCAGGTGCCATAAACCGGGATGGAATCGGCTAGTTTTTTATATTCAGGGATATTCTGTTGTATCCTGTAATATTCCTGCATCAGTTGCATATCGGGAGTATCGGCATAGATATTATCGCCGCCCCACACAAAAACATCTGGTTGGTTTTTCAGAATAGGTTCCCATAAGGGTTGCGGGGCTTCCTGCCGGTTACAACTACCAAAGGCCAGCACATAATCATATTCTTCTTCCGGACTAAGATTAGCGGTTTCCGAAGAACTTCCGCAGGAAAAGAGAATAAAAAAAGGTAAAATTCTAAATATTAATTTCATTTTTTGTTGATTTGCTTATATACCAAATTTAGAAAATCAATTATTAGTAAAAGTTAATAAATTGTATCTTTAGCCCTTAGACTATGATAGAACAAAGCATTTTAGAGATTACCGCCGAGCTGGCCAGGGCCAGAGACATAGTTATTGTTCCGCATAGAGGTCCCGATGGTGATGCAATGGGAGCTTCCCTCGCAATGTGGCATTTTTTAAAGGATAAAGGCCACAACCCCAGGGTAATCGCACCTAATAATTATCCCGATTTTCTAAAATGGCTTCCGGGAACAGAGGAAGTGATAATCTATGAAAATGAACAGGAACGCTCTAACCAGCTAATAGCCGATGCCGACCTGGTTTTTACCCTCGATTTTAACGAACTTAACCGCGCCGGAATTATGGTGCAACCGTTAATAGATTCGCAAGCGGTTTTTGTGATGATAGACCATCACCAGGAACCCAGCGATTATGCAAACCATACTTACAGTGACGCCGCTATGAGCTCTACCTGTGAGATGGTATATCATTTTTTAAAGAAATTAAGAGCGGGGAATCATATAAGTGCAGAGATCGCAACCTGTCTCTATGCCGGGATAATGACCGATACAGGTTCTTTTAGATATAGTTCCACCAGCAGCCTTACTCACCGGGTGGTTGCCGATCTTATAGATAAAGGCGCTGAAAACTGGAAAATACACAATAAGGTTTTCGATACAAATTCAGAAAAAAGAATGCAGCTTTTGGGAACCGCTCTGAGTAACCTGAAAGTGATGCCCGAATATAAGACAGCCTATATTAGCCTTTCTCAGGAAGAACTGGATCGCCACGATTTCAGAAAAGGTGACACCGAAGGTTTTGTAAACTACGGGCTGGCCCTGGAAGGTATAATATTCGCTGCTATTTTTATTGAAAACAAACAGGAGGACATTATAAAGATCTCCTTCCGCTCTAAAGGCGAATTCTCTGTAAATGCTTTTGCAAGGCAGAATTTTGAAGGAGGCGGACATATAAATGCGGCTGGAGGAAAAAGCAAGCTCAGCTTGAAAGAAACGCTCGAACGTTTTGAATCCCTGCTTCCGCAGTATAAAGATGAATTAACAAAATGAGAATCGGTTTAATCCTTTTAACACTACTTATGCTGGGCGCCTGTAAATCGCCCGAGGCACGATATCCTGTAAGTCAGAATTCAGGTTCTTACATACGGGAATCGGTAGAAAGAAACCGGGAACTTGTAGCCGCCGAAGAGGAATATATCAAAGATTTGATGGCAGAGGACTCTACAACAGAATACCTTTCCTCCAGTGACGGATTTTGGTATTATTACAATAAAAGATCTACTGATTCTTCCAATACCGAAACCCCTGAGTTCGGGGATCTCGTAAAATTCGATCATAGCATCTCCACCATTGATGGCGAGCCTATCTATGCTGAGGGCGAAAAACCCACCCGGGAATATGCTGTAGATCAGGAGGAACTTTTCAGCGGACTCCGCCAGGGTTTAAAACTCATGAAAGAAGGGGAAACCGTTACTTTCCTGTTTCCATCACACAAGGCTTATGGGTATTATGGAGACAAAAATAAAATCGGGACCAATGTTCCTGTGAAAGCAAAAGTGACTTTACACGATATCAATAAAAATGAATCTAAAAACGACGATTAAATAATGAAAACTACTAACATCTTTATTCTTTTGGCAATGGCTCTAACGCTAGTTGCCTGTAATGACAAATATCCCGATCTGGAAGACGGTCTTTATGCCGAATTTGAAACTAATAAAGGCAGCTTTGTAGCTGAACTTTTTTATGATCAAACACCAATTACCGTAGCGAGCTTTGTTTCCCTTGCTGAAGGAGAAAACACTATGGTAGACAGCACCTATAAAAACAAGAATTTTTATGATGGGATAAGGTTTCACCGAATCATTGACGGTTTTGTGATCCAGGGTGGAGATCCTACCGGCACAGGTTCCGGCGGCCCTGGATACCGTTTCCCGGATGAGGTGAATAGCGAGCTAAGCCACGATTCTAAAGGAATATTATCTATGGCAAATGCAGGACCGGGCACTAATGGAAGCCAGTTCTTTATCACCCTGGGTCCTACACCCAATCTTGACGGAAGACATACAATTTTCGGGAAAATTGTTGACGGCCAGGACGTGGTAGATTCAATCGGAAAAGTAGAAACCGATCCCAGCGACCGGCCTTTAGAAGAAGTGATCATAGAAAAAGTGGAAATCATCAGAAAGGGAAATGATGCCAAAAATTTTGATGCGCCTAAAGTTTTTGAAGAGGAATTAGGCGAACTTAAAGCCGAAGAAGAAGCCGCTGACAAACGTATGGAAGACGCCATGGCAGAGAATTCTGAGAAATTCAGCGCTTTAAAAGAAGAAGCTGAAGAACTTGAAAGTGGGCTCCAGATCTATTTCGAAGAAGAAGGAGACGGTGAAAAGCCGGCTGACGGTCAGATGGTAGAATTAAACTATGAAGGCTATTTCGAGGATGGAAGAATCTTCGACACTAACAACGAAGAACTGTCTCGCGAATTAGGCATTTTCAGTCAACAGCGAAAAGATCAGGGTGGTTATGAACCTATGAGCATCCCTTATGGTCCTGAAGCCCCAATGATCCCAGGCTTTAAAGAAGGTGTTCAGCAAATGAGAGTTGGAGACAAGGCCATTCTTTACATTCCTTCTCATCTTGCATATGGTGAGAACGGTGCTGGAGGCGTAATTCCACCAAATACCGATCTAATTTTCAGAGTGGAATTAGTAGGAATGCAGGAATAAAAATTCAGAAGTATAAAAATTAAAAAGGCTGCCTGATCGGGCAGCCTTTTTTGTTTGGGAAAATTCCTTTATTATTTCTTCGGAATATTCTTTAAAACTTCAATCAAAAACTTCCAGTATTTTTTAGCTGAAGAAATGCTGGCTCGCTCATCGGGAGAGTGAGCTCCACGGATGGTAGGACCGAATGAGATCATATCCATTTCGGGATAATGATTTCCTATGATTCCGCATTCGAGTCCGGCGTGGCAGGCTGCGACATCGGCTTTCTCATTGTTTTGCTTTTGATAGAGCTCATCAAGAACTTTCAGGATAGCAGAATCGGGATTAGGTGCCCATCCAGGATATTCCCCTGAAAGTTTCACTTTAAACCCGGCAAGCTCAAAGGCAGATTGCAGACTATGGGCCAGATCGTTTTTAGAAGATTCTACCGAAGATCTTGTTAGACAATTGATATTTGCTTTCCCATCAGCGATCTTCACACTGGCAATATTATTAGAAGCTTCCACCAGGCCTTCAATATCAGGACTCATTCTGTATACCCCATTATGCGCAGCAGAAAGTGCTCTTATCACATCAAGCTGGTCTTCCACCTTCATCACTTTTGCAGGAACATCTGTTTCAGTGATCTCGATATCAAGGTTGGGTTCCAGGGAAGAAAATTCAGCTTTAATCTCCCTGGCCTTTACTAAAGTTTCATTCAGAAAGGTTTCGGTATTAGACCGGTCAATAGCTACCGTGGCTTTGCTTTCCCGTGGAATAGCATTACGTAATCCGCCTCCGTCAAATTCAGCTAAACGCAATCCAAAATCCTTATTGGAATCGTAAAGCACGCGGGTGAGCAACTTATTGGCGTTGGCAAGGCCTTTTATAATATCCATTCCTGAATGTCCACCCTGCAATCCTTTTACAGTAATTTTGTAGCCCACGGAATTATCCGGAGTGTCTTCCTGTTCATAATCACGAAGAGCAGTAATATCTACACCTCCTGCACAGCCAATCCCGATTTCATCATCTTCCTCGGTATCAAGATTAAGAAGGATATCGCCTTTCAGCATTGATGGATCAAGGTTTTTCGCGCCGGTCATTCCGGTTTCCTCATCTATAGTAAAAAGCGCTTCAAGCTCAGGATGTGCAATGTCTTTACTTTCCAGGATAGCCATCATACTGGCAACTCCCAGGCCGTTGTCGGCGCCAAGGGTTGTTCCTCTGGCCCTCACCCAGTCGCCATCTACATACATTTCGATTCCTGAGGTATCAAAATCGAAATCGGTATCATTATTTTTCTGGTGAACCATATCCAGGTGCGACTGAAGAACGATTGCTTTGCGGTCTTCCATCCCGGCAGTAGCAGGTTTACGGATTAAAACATTTCCGGCTTCATCAACCTGGGTTTCCAGCTGAAGTTTATTTCCGAAGTTCTTAATGAATTCTATAACCCGCTCCTCCTTTTTTGAAGGTCTTGGCACCTCATTAAGGTCGGCGAAATTATTCCATAATTCTTTAGGTTCCAGGTTTCTTATTTCTTCATTCATTGGTTTAATATTTGGTATATTCACAAAGGTATTGGTAATTAGGCAGGAAGGAAAATGAAAAACTTATTTTGACGGAAATTAACCAAAAAGCAAGCCTTCCGGGGATAAATGCTATTTTTGAGAAATAAAGAACCTCAGACAATCAGAAGAAATTAATTTATAATTTATAGACATTCTGATATTATCAATACCGAAAAACTAAATCTCGATTATCGAGTGAAAAGAAAAAGTCTATATATACTTGCCGGACTCCTCCCCGTGCAGATCATAGTTATCGGTCTGTTGGCTGAATACCCATTATTTATAGAGAACTATTATAGTCTTGGAGTCTACCCATGGATCTCCCGATTTATGCGATTTCCTTTGGGCTTTCTCCCTTTCAGCCTCGGCGACTTTTTATATGCAGTTTTGGTTTTAATGCTGCTGAGATGGATCATCCGAAGATTCAGAACCAGATTTCGAAGTCCCCGAAAATGGATCATAGACGGGCTTGCAGCCCTTTCGGTGATCTATGCCTGTTTTCATATTATCTGGGGGTTTAATTATTACCGGCTGCCGCTACACCAGGCCCTGGAATTAGATCCTGATTACACCACCGAAGAACTTATAATTCTTTCAGAAAACCTTATTTCCAGGTCTAATGAACTGCACGAAGAACTCTCTGCAGATGACTCTCTGGCTATAGAAATCCCATATTCCAAAAAGGAATTGTTTGAACAAACTATTGTTGGATATGATCACCTTAGCCGGGAATACCCCGAACTCACCTATAAAAATCCGAATTTAAAACGATCGCTTTACAGTATTCCGCTCACTTATATGGGATTTAATGGTTACTTGAATCCGCTTACCGGGGAAGCCCAGGTCAATACCCAGATCGTGAAATTCAAGCTCCCAACAACTGCCAGCCACGAAGTTGGTCATCAGCTGGGTTTTGCCAAGGAAAACGAGGCGAATTTCATAGCCTGTCTGGCCACCATGAACCATCCAGATATTTATTTCAGATATTCCGGATATACTTTTGCCCTGCGTTATAGTTTAAATGAATTGTACCGTAGGGACAAGGAGAAATTTGAAGAGCTCAAGGAAAAGATCCGACCCGGGATCCTGGCGAATTACCGTGAAGTAGACGATTTCTGGATAAGGCATCAGAATCCTTTTGAGCCTTTATTCCTAGCTACTTATAACCGATACCTGATGGCCAATAACCAGGCTGAAGGAATGAAGAGCTACAGCTATGTGGTTGCCCTTCTGGTGAATTATTTTTCAGAAGAGAAAAATACCGGCCCAACAGGAACGGGCTTTTATTAAAATTTTCTTATTTTACCGCCTTTTTCTAACAAAATTTTTACATTCTTATTAAACCCTTACATTTTATGAGATTAAAATTTCTACTATTTGTATTCCTTGCGGGCGCCCAGCTTCAGGCCCAGGAGTACTTTCCCAAAAATGATGGCGTAAAGACCACAAAAACGGGTACTACCGTCTTTAAAAACGCCAGAATTCATGTTAATCCTACTACCATTATTGAAAATGGGATGTTTGCCATTAAAGATGGCAAGATCAGCGCGGTGGGAAAAAATATTTCAGTGCCGGCTAACAGCCAGACCATTGACCTGGAAGGCAAAGAAGTCTATCCTTCTTTTATTGATCTTTACAGCGAGTTTGGTGTTGAGAAACCAAAAGCGGCGGGCAATGGCAACGGCCAGCCACAATATGACGCGAGCAGGGAAGGCTATTACTGGAACGATCATATTCGTCCCGATAATAACCCGCTTTCTGCTTTTAGTTTTGATAAGGATAAAGCAGGAAAACTACATAAAGCCGGATTTGGAGTTGTTAATACTCACCTTGCCGATGGAATTATCCGTGGAAACGGAATGCTGATCGCATTAAATACCGACGGAAGTGACGGCGATAGGATTCTAAAACAACGCTCGGCGCAATATTTGTCTTTCGATAAAAGCGCAACTTCCCGGCAGTCCTACCCTACTTCCAAGATGGGTGCGATGGCGCTTATACGCCAGGCCTATTATGATGCCGAATGGTATGCAAAAGGAAAAGCAGACAACAAAGATCTTGCTTTAGAAGCTTTAAACCGCAATAAAGATCTCCTGCAGATCTTCGCAACCGATAATCTTCTGGATGAACTCAGAGCCGATAAAATTGGCGATGAATTTGGAATTCAGTACACCATCCTGGGAAGCGGATTTGAATATGAAAGTCTTGATGAAATTAAGGAAAGCGGAGCCACTTATATTGTGCCCCTGGAATTCCCCGATGCTTACGATGTGGAAGATCCATTTATGGCTTCAAAGGTAAGCTTGCACGATATGAAGCGCTGGAACCAAGCGCCGGCAAACCTAAAAATACTGGCAGAAAACAATGTTCCTTTTACTTTAACCACCGAGGGAATAGATGCTGAAAAAGATTTCAGAAATAATTTATTAAAAGCTGTGGAATACGGACTAAGCAAGGAAGATGCTCTTGCTGCATTAACCACCGTTCCTGCCGGACTTTTGGGCGAGGAAAACAGTCTTGGAACAATTAAAGAAGGTGCCTGGGCGAATTTTATCATAACTTCGGGTGACTTTTTTGACAAGGAAACCAGCATTTACGAAAACTGGGTTCAGGGAAAAAGAGCTGTTCTTGAAAATATGAACGTCACCAATATTAAGGGTGATTATGAGCTGGCTGTTGACGGAAATTCTTATGATGTAAAGATCTCCGGAGAACCTGCTAAGCCTAATGCCGAAGTTAAAATGGGCGACACCAAAATAGGTTCGAAGCTAAGTTTTGTTGACAACTGGATGAACCTGTTGCTCTCTTCTCCAGATACCACTAAAACCGAATATATCAGACTGGTGGCGAATGTACCTTCAGAAACCGATAGAATTTCAGGAAAGGCGATTCTGGCTAACGGGAATGAAACCTCATTCACAGCGACCAAAAAAGACGCTGAAGTCACTTCCGAAGAAAAGAAGGAAGAAGCTAAAGAAACCCCTGAAGTAAAATCGGTAAGCTTTCCGAATAATGCCTACGGTTTTACTGAGAAACCAAAACAGGAAGATATCCTTTTCACCAATGCTACGGTTTGGACCAATGAAGAAGAGGGAATCCTGGAAAACACCGATGTTCTTGTGAGGAACGGAAAGATCTCCAGAATTGGCCAGGATCTTAATGCTCGCGGTGCGAAGGTGGTTGACGCTACAGGAAAACACCTTACCTCGGGAATTATTGATGAACATACGCATATTGCCGCCTCTGCGATCAATGAGGCCGGGCATAATTCTTCTGCGGAAGTTTCTATGGAAGACGTGGTTGACCCCACCGACATCAATATATACCGAAACCTGGCGGGAGGTGTGACCTCGGTCCAGCTCTTACATGGTTCAGCCAATCCTATTGGCGGACGTTCAGCGATACTGAGGCTTAAATGGGGAGAATCTGCTGAAGATTTGATCTTTGAGGATTCGCCTAAGTTCATCAAGTTCGCACTGGGTGAAAACGTAAAACAATCTAACTGGGGCAGCCGTTCCAGGTTCCCGCAATCACGTATGGGAGTGGAGCAGGTTTTTACCGATTACTTTACCCGCGCCCGTGAGTACGAGCAGAACAAGAAAAACGATAAGGATTACAGAAAAGATCTTGAGATGGAAACCATCGTAGAGATCCTGAATATGGACCGTTATGTTTCAGCGCACTCGTACGTACAAAGCGAGATAAATATGCTGATGAAAGTTGCTGAAAACTTCGATTTCAACATCAATACTTTCACTCACATCCTGGAAGGTTACAAATTAGCCGACAAGATGGAAGAACACGGGGCCGGCGGCTCTACTTTCTCTGACTGGTGGGCCTATAAGTATGAGGTTAACGACGCGATTCCGTTTAATGCGCCAATCATGCACAGCCAGGGCGTAACCGTGGCCATTAACAGTGACGATGCTGAAATGAGCCGAAGATTGAACCAGGAAGCAGCAAAAAGCGTGAAATACGGAGGAGTTTCCGAAGAAGATGCATGGAAGTTTGTCACTCTTAATCCGGCGAAATTGCTTCATATCGATGACAAGGTTGGTAGTGTAAAAACCGGTAAGGATGCCGACCTGGTTTTATGGAGCGACCATCCGCTATCGGTTTATGCTAAGCCTGAAAAAACACTCATCCAGGGAACAGTTTATTTTGATATTGAAAGAGACCAGGAAATACGGGAAAGAATTTCCGAAGAAAGAAATGAACTCATCACCCAGATGCTGAAAGCCAAGAATAACGGCGTAAAAACCCAGCCGGTAGCCAAAAAGGAAGAACAACACATTCACTGTGACTTCCTTGAAGAAATCCACTAAAATTAAAAAGACAATGAGAATAACATATATATTCATATTCGTATTTATCTGTTCTTTGGGAACAGGGCTGGCGCAACAAACCCCTGCCCCAAAACAAAGCAAGACCATTAGCATTGTGGGCGCAACCGCCCATATCGGGAATGGACAGGTAATAGAAAACAGTGTTCTTACTTTTGAAGAAGGAAAGATCACAGCTATTGGCACTTCGGGAGATGTTGATCCCTCTGGAGAAATAATCAATGCTGAAGGAAAACACCTATACCCCGGATTTATCGCTGCCAACGCCACTTTAGGTCTGGTAGAGGTTGATGCCGTTCGCGCTACCGATGATGAGGACGAAATTGGAACAATGCTACCTCACATTAGAAGTTTAATCGCCTATAATGCTGAAAGTAAGCTAATAGAATCCATGCGCCCTAACGGAGTACTGATGGGCCAGATCGTGCCGCGTGGTGGAAGGATCTCAGGTTCTTCTTCCATTATGCAATTTGATGCCTGGAACTGGGAAGATGCGGTAGTTAAAGAAGATGACGGACTTCATATCAACTGGCCTGGAAGTTTTTCCCGTGGCCGCTGGTGGGCAGGGGAAGATCCCCGTGCAAAGCCCAATGAAGAATATCAGGACCATCTTAGAGAATTGACAGAATTCTTTAAATCTTCCCGCGCTTATTTAAGCGGAAACAGAGAAATAAAAAACCTGCCTTACCTCGCTATGGAAAGTGTTTTTGACGGAGATAAAAAGGTCTTCGTTCACGTAGATGGAGAAAGAGAGATTCAGGATGTGATCCAGTTTAAAGAAGATCAAAACCTGGATGAGCTTGTTATTGTAGGTGGTTATGAAGCCCATAAGCTTAGCGATCAATTAAAGGAAAATAATATTCCTGTTTTGGTAACCCGTGCACACAGCACCCCGGAAAATGAAGACGATGACTACGATCTTCCTTATAAGTTAGCCAACCTTCTTCATAAAGAAGGTGTTCTGGTTGGATTACAAAGCACCGGAAGCATGGAAAGAATGAATACCAGAAACCTACCGTTTTACGCAGGAACGGCTGTTGCTTATGGAATGGGCAAAGAAGACGCCCTTTCCCTTATCACTTCCAATGTTGCAAAGATCCTGGGGATAGATGATTTCGCCGGAAGCCTGGAAGAAGGCAAAGACGCCACTTTGTTTATCAGTGAAGGCGATGCCCTTGATATGCGCGGTAATATTCTGGATAAGGCATTTATCCAGGGACGTGAGTTAAGCCTGGACAGTCATCAAACCGAACTCTACAATCGTTACAAAGAAAAATACGAGAGTCAGAGCGAATAATTCTGACATATAATTTAGAGATTAAAGCTCCCGAAAATTCGGGAGCTTTTTCATTTGTCATTATTCAAATCTGATTAATTTTACCCTATGTACAAGCAAATAAGCAGTCCGCAAAACAAGGAGATAAAGTACCTGCACCAGCTTCAGGAAAAATCACGCCTACGCCGCAAAGAAGCTGTGTTTTTAGTTGAAGGCGTCAGGGAAACCGGCCTTGCGATTAAAGGAGGTTTTAAGCTGAAAAAGATCTTCTTTTGTGAGGAACTTTTTTCAGTAGAAAAACTGAAAGAATTAATATCTGATCTAAATGAGAAACCGGAAATAACCGTATTGTCTTCTGAAGTTTATGAAAAACTGGCTTATCGTGGAAGTACAGAAGGAGTTCTCGCTCTTTTTGAAAGCAAAGAACTGAATCTGAATAGTCTGAAATTTAAATCTGAAGCTCCACTCCTACTCATTGCCGAAGCTCCTGAAAAACCAGGAAATATAGGCGCCCTGTTGCGCACTGCCGATGCCGCAGGTCTTGACGGGGTGATCATCGCGAACCCAAAAACCGATCTATTTAATCCCAACATCATCAGGTCAAGTGTTGGCTGTGTCTTCACCACGCCAATCGCCACTGGCAGCACAGAAGAGATCATTGAATTTCTAAAAAGAAAGAAAATTAAGATCTATTGCGCAGCGCTTCAGGCTTCAAAGCAATACACAAAAGTAGATTACACCGGTGCTTCGGCCATTGTAGTGGGAACAGAGGCTACCGGGCTTGAGGATTCCTGGCTGGAAAATTCAGAAGAAAATATCATAATCCCGATGGGTGGCGAAATAGATTCCATGAATGTTTCAGTTGCTGCCGGAATTCTTATTTTTGAGGCAAAGAGACAGCGAGCTCTTCAGCATTAAACTCCAAAACTAAACCACTTGAATCCCGAAACACTGTATTATATCATCCTTGCGATAATCGTCCTGGATTTTCTAGTCGATAAGATCCTGGACCACCTGAACGCGAAACATTTTGATGACCCGGTACCCCAGGAACTGGACGACGTTTACGATGAGGAAGCTTATCAAAAATCTCAACGCTATAAAAAAGAGCGCTACCGGTTTGGGATTATCACCTCTTCGTTTTCTTTGGCACTAACGCTGGGCTTTATTGTTCTGGGTGGTTTCCCCTGGGTAGATGGCATCGCGAGAAGTATTAGTGATAATCCTGTTGTAATCGCTCTTATTTTCTTCGGAATAATTATGCTGGGAAGCGATATTCTTACCACTCCTTTTTCCTGGTACAGCACCTTTGTGATCGAAGAAAAGTACGGATTTAATAAAACCACCAAAAAAACCTTCTGGCTTGACAAACTGAAGGGCTGGTTAATGATGATAATTCTTGGGGGCGGGATCCTGGCAGTTATCGTATGGTTCTATGAATTTGCCGGAAATGATTTCTGGTGGTACACCTGGATAGTAGTGGCTTTTTTCGCCGTGTTTATGAATATGTTCTATGCCAAACTTATAGTCCCTATCTTTAATAAACAAACTCCGCTTGAAGAAGGTTCTCTACGGAATAAGATAGAAAATTACGCCAAAAGCGTTGGTTTTAAACTGGACAACATTTTTGTGATAGATGGTTCTAAAAGAAGCACTAAGGCAAATGCGTATTTTTCAGGATTCGGAAGGGAAAAGCGAATTACTTTATATGACACCTTGATAAATGATCTCGAGGAGGATGAAATTGTAGCGGTCCTGGCTCATGAAGTTGGACATTATAAGAAAAAACATATTATTGTGAACCTGGCAGTCTCGGTACTTACTACAGGATTTACCCTTTGGCTTTTGTCTTTATTTGTTGATAGTCCTGTTTTATCCCAGGCTTTGGGGGTGGAAATTCCGAGTTTTCACGTGGGATTGGTAGCCTTTGGAATCCTGTACAGCCCTATTTCAGAAATCACGGGCTTGGTCATGAACCTTATCTCGAGAAAATTTGAATACCAGGCCGATGATTTTGCGCGGGAAACCTATTCAGCTCAACCGCTTATTTCGGGATTGAAAAAATTATCAGGCAACAACTTGAGTAACCTTACCCCGCATAAGGCCTATGTTTTTGTACATTACTCCCATCCCCCATTATTGCAAAGATTCAGGAATTTAAGCAGGGCTTGATTTTTGTTTCATAAAAATCTAAATCGTATATTCAGTTTATGGCAGAAGCAGTTACAGAAGAAGAAAATAAACAAATTGCCAGGCAATATAAAAAGCTCTTGCGGATAAGTTACCGTAGCTTAACCGATGAGGATAAGAGGCTTATCAGGAAAGCTTTTGATATTTCTGTAGAGGCACACAAAGACCAGCGTAGAAGATCGGGCGAAGCTTATATTTTCCATCCTATTGCTGTAGCTAAGATCGTGGCTTCAGAAATAGGTCTGGATGCAACTTCAATTGCTGCAGCTTTGCTTCATGATGTTGTAGAGGACACCAAATATACCCTGGAAGAAATTGAGGAAATGTTTGGGGAGACCGTAGCCAAAATCGTTGACGGACTTACCAAGATCTCCAGTCTGAGAAAAGATAAGAATGTTTCCCTTCAGGCTGAAAATTTCAGAAAGATGCTGCTAACCCTTAACGATGATGTGAGGGTGATAATTATTAAGATAGCAGACAGGTTGCACAATATGCAAACCATGGATTCGATGCGTCCCGATAAACAGGAAAAGATCGCTTCGGAAACCCTTTACATCTATGCACCATTAGCCCACAGAATTGGCTTATATAATATTAAAACAGAACTGGAGGATCTGGGGTTAAAGTATACTGAACCTGAAATCTACCACGAGATCCACACTAAAATAAAAGAAAGCAAGGAGGAACAGGATGCCTATATCAAGGAGTTCTCCAAGGTGATAGAAGATTCTCTAAACCAGGAGGATTTTAAATATGAAATTAAAGGAAGACCAAAATCCATTTATAGTATAAACCTTAAGATGAAGTCACAAAATGTGTCTTTTGATGAGGTTTACGACAAATTTGCCATTAGAATAATTTATAAGAGTGATCCTGTTAATGAAAAGTTTTTGGCCTGGAAGATTTACTCTATAGTTACAGATCACTTCCGCCCCAATCCAACTCGTTTGCGAGACTGGATCTCCTCTCCTAAATCCACTGGTTACGAAGCCCTGCACATTACCGTTATGGGCCCCAAAGGCCGATGGGTGGAAGTGCAGATTAGGAGTGAGCGTATGAACGAGATCGCAGAGAAAGGTTATGCCGCGCACTATAAATATAAACAGGGAGATGTTCAGGATGACCATGGAATTGAAGAATGGTTAAATAAACTTCAGGAGGCCCTTGAGAATCCCGATGTAAATGCGGTAGATTTTGTGGAGCAGTTTAAGCTCAATTTGTATTCAAAAGAGATTTTTGTTTTCACTCCACAAGGAGACCTTAAATCATTACCAAAAAGTTCTACACCTCTCGATTTCGCTTTCAGCATACATACTGAAATCGGCCTTAAGACCCGTGGTGCAAGGGTTAATAATAAACTGGTACCTCTGAGTCATGAGTTAAAAAGCGGAGATCAGGTTGAAATCATCACTTCAGAAAGCGCTAAGCCTAATATCAACTGGCTGGATTATGCCACCACGGCCAGGGCAAGAGCTAAGATAAAATCTTCTCTTAAAGAAGAAAAGAAAGAGATCGCTGAAGAAGGAAAGGCCATTTTGGCGCGAAAATTAAAAGCACAGAAGATACCTTTCAATGAGAAATCGGTAAATGAACTGGTGGTGTTTTTCAATTTAAAAACCAGCCTCGACCTGTTTTACCGGGTAGGTATAGGAAAAATAGACAACCAGAAACTCAAGGAGTTTGCGAATTCAAGGAGTAATGCACTGGTAAGTTATATTAAGCGCAAAATCAAGAAACCCGTAATTGCTGAAGATCTCAATAAGGATGAGATCACCACCAGGTACGATCAGTTGGTTTTTGGACGCGATGAAGATGAAACCCTGGAATATAAATTAGCCAATTGTTGCAATCCTATTCCCGGCGACAAGGTATTTGGTTTCGTAACCGTAAACGACGGAATAAAAGTTCATAAAAAAGACTGCCCAAATGCCCTCCAACTCCAAAGCAACTATGCCTACAGGATCATTCCGGCTAAGTGGATAGATTCCTCACAACAGGACTTTAAAGCAGTGATAAAACTTACTGGATTGGACAATGTTGGTTTGGTTAGTGATGTTACAAAAGAAATCTCCAGTAATCTGGGCGTCAACATGAAAAAGATTAATTTTGAGAGTCTGGATGGGGTTTTCAATGGCAGAATAACCCTGGTAGTAAAAAACAATTCCATACTCAATAAGATCATGGACAGACTTAAAAAAATTAACGGCATTGACAAGGTTAGCCGTGAATAATCCAATACCTTTGTAATCAAATTATGAGCAAAAAAGTTGTAAATAAGAACGATCAGGCTGTTGTAAAAAATGTTTTTACGAAATTCCTGGAAGAAAAGGGACATCGTAAAACTCCCGAGCGTTTCGCAATCTTACAGGAGATCTATAATAATGACGATCATTTTGATATCGAATCCTTGTATATCAAAATGAAAAATAAAAAATATCGCGTTAGCCGTGCTACGCTTTATAATACTATAGAATTGCTACTGGATTGTGGGTTGGTTAGAAAACACCAGTTTGGTCAAAACCAGGCCCAATATGAAAAATCTTATTTCGACAGACAGCACGATCATATTATACTTACCGATACCGGAGAAGTTATAGAATTTTGCGATCCACGCATCCAATCTATAAAACAAACTATTGAAGATGTTTTTGATATAGAAATTAAAAAACATTCTTTATACTTTTACGGCAATAAAAAAACAACCACTTAACCTAATATTTCATGGCGGTAGATTTACTACTCGGTCTTCAATGGGGAGACGAAGGCAAAGGAAAAATTGTTGATGTTCTTACCTCAGATTACGATATTATAGCCAGATTCCAGGGAGGCCCCAACGCCGGGCATACACTGGAATTCGACGGTCAAAAACACGTTTTACACACTATCCCATCGGGGATATTTCATGAGAAAACCGTAAATCTGGTTGGAAACGGGGTGGTGATAGACCCGGTGATCTTTAAAAAAGAACTGGAGAACCTTGACAAGCATAACATAGATTACAAATCTAAACTACTCATCTCCCGAAAGGCGCACTTAATCCTACCAACACACCGCTTGCTTGATGCGGCTTCTGAAGCTTCAAAAGGCAAAGCAAAGATCGGCTCCACGCTTAAAGGAATTGGCCCCACTTATATGGACAAAACCGGAAGAAACGGAATCCGTGTGGGGGACCTTGAACTGGAGAACTGGAAGGATAAATACCGTGCCCTGGCCGATAAGCATGAAAAGATGATTCAATTCTATAATGTAGATGTGCAATATGATCTTGCTGAACTTGAACAGGAATTCTGCGATGCCGTAGACACCTTAAAAGAACTTCAGTTTATTGACAGTGAAGCTTTTTTACATCAAGCGCAGAAAGAAGGAAAAACTATTCTTGCTGAAGGCGCACAAGGCTCTTTACTTGATATAGATTTTGGAACTTATCCCTTTGTAACTTCTTCTACCACTACTGCCGCCGGTGCCTGTACTGGATTAGGAGTAGCTCCAAACCAAATTGGAGAGGCATATGGAATTTTTAAAGCATATACCACCCGTGTAGGTAGTGGCCCCTTCCCTACCGAACTCTTTGATGAAGATGGTGAAACCATGGGACGTGTTGGAAACGAATTTGGCGCTACCACTGGAAGAGCACGAAGATGTGGCTGGCTGGATCTGGTAGCACTAAAATATGCCGTACAGATCAATGGAATTACGCAACTGATCATGATGAAAGGTGATGTTCTAAGCGGATTTGAAACTTTGAAAGTTTGTACTGCTTATAATTATCAGGGAGAAAAGATCAAGCATCTGCCGTATAATATTGAGGCCGAAAATGTTACGCCTGTCTACACCGAACTTAAAGGTTGGGCAGCAGATCTTACCGGCATGACCAAAGCTTCTGAACTTCCAAAGGAATTCAATGAATACGTGGAATATCTGGAAAAAGAACTGCAGGTACCAATTAGAATAGTATCAGTTGGTCCCGACAGGAAACAAACCATCCACAGGTAATCAAAAAGCACAATATAAGATGGGCCGGTTAAAATTTAACCGGCTTTTTTATTTTTAAAAACCCTGGAAACACTGCCTTTTCTCACATGTTTTATTAATAAGAGTAATTACAATCATTTCTTTCTATTTTCGCTATTTTTGAAGAAAATTTCTTCAGTTTGAAAAACTTTTTCATCTATTTTTTTATTTCAATTCTATTCGCAGGAACGCTCCATGCGCAGGAAGGACGAAAGATCGATTATACCAGCGACCGGACGCTGAAGAACGAAGAACGTTATCCCGGTGCTATAATATTGGGGAAAGTTGAAAATCAGGTGTATTTTATTCACGAGGGAATCGAGATCTGGTGCGATCAGGCCATTCATTACGACCAGGATAACTTTTTTAAAGCCTACGGGAATGTAAGAATGCAACAGGGCGACACCGTTAAAATGCAAAGCGATTACGCCGAATATAACGGAAACACCCAGTTTGCCTTTGCCAGCGGAAAAGTAAAGATGGAAAGACCGCAAACCACCCTGGAGACCGACAGCCTTTTCTTTGATAGAAGTAAGCAGCAGGCTTATTACCGTAGCGGTGGTAAAGTTACCGACACAGCCAGTGTCCTTACCAGCAATATAGGAAGATATTTTCTGGAAGAAGATAAATATTCCTTCGTTTCAGAAGTTGTGTTAACCAATCCCGAATATGTGATCAATTCAGAGCAATTGGATTTTTATTCTGATAGTGGCCACGCCTATCTCTATGGGCCTTCTACCATAGAAAGTGAAACCAGCACGGTATACTGCGAGCGAGGATTTTACGATACCCGGGGAGATACAGGGTATTTTGTAAAAAATTCCCGCATAGATTATAACAACCGTCGCGTTGAAGGCGATAGTTTGTTCTTTAACCGGAATACCAATTTTGCTTCAGCTACCAATAATATTAAAGTCACCGATACCATAAATAAAAGTCTGGTTACCGGTCACTATGCCGAAGTTTTTCGGGACAGGGATTCGGTGTTTATCACAAAAAGAGCCGTTGCTGCTTCGGTGCAGGACAACGACTCGCTTTTTATTCATAGTGATACTATAATGATCACCGGGAAGGAAGATAAACGTGTAATTAGAGGTTACTACGATGTAAGGCTGTTTAAAAGCGATATGAGTGGGAAAAGCGATTCTATTTATACCGACCAGGCGACAGGACTCACAAAATTGATTAACATTAACGAGGGGCCCGTTACTTCCATTACGTTAAGACGCAATCCTATTCTTTGGTCGGGAGAAAGTCAAATGACAGGAGACACCATCCATTTGCAGAGCAATGTGGAAACCGAAAAACTGGATTCCCTTCGCGTTTTTAATAATGCTTTTCTTATTCAGAAAGATTCAATCGAAGGCTATAACCAGGTCAAAGGTCAGGATCTGGTTGGACTTTTTAATGATAATGAACTATACCAGGTAGACATCAACAAAAATACCGAAACCCTCTTTTATAGCAGGAATGACAATGATGAACTAATAGGGATTAATAAAACCCTCTCCAGTTCAATAAAGATCATCTTTGAAAATCAGGAAATTGATTATATCGATTATATTACAAATGTAGATGGCACTTTGACTCCTGAAGAAGATTTTCCGATTAATGCACGGCAACTCACTGGTTTCAACTGGCGGGGTGAAGAACGTCTGCTAAGCAAAGAAGACCTGTATAAGGGAAAACCGGCTCCACAATTAACTCCCATTCGGGGGATTCCCTTGCCTGATGAGGATGAAGAATTCTTCGATGAACGCGAGGATGATGACCTGCTGTTAAACGAGAATTCGAGGTTACGCCCTGAAGATCTTCAAAATCAAAAGACTGATACCACAGCTACGGGTCAGGATAGTTTAAGGCTTCCTGAAAGATTGCAGGAGAGGAAAATAGATACCACAACCAGCAAAAGAGATAGCCTTCCCGGGCCTGATTTCAAAAAAGAAGAAGAGGAACTACTGGAACAGTTGAAGGAACAAGATCAGCAAAAAGAAGAGGAAGAAGGAGGGAATAATTGAAGAAAGATTTTTTAAAATACCAGGCACAAACAACACCACACCCACTGGCCCTGGAGGTTTCACATGCAAAAGGCTCGTACATCTACACCACCGATGGTTTAAAGCATCTGGATTTTGTTGCGGGGGTTTCAGCCTGTAGTCTCGGGCATTGTCACCCGCGGGTGGTAAAGGCCATCCAGGAGCAGGCAGAAAAATACCTGCACGTAATGGTGTACGGGGAATACGCCCAGCAACCGGCAGTGGAACTTACTAAACTACTGGCTCAACATTTCCCCTGGCCATTGGAAAAAACATATTTAACCAATTCGGGGACCGAAGCAATTGAAGGCTCCCTTAAACTCGCCCGACGTTATACCGGCCGAACCGAAATACTAGCCGCCAGGAATGCGTACCACGGAAACACCATGGGATCTCTCAGTCTAATGGATTATGAAGAAAGACAAAAACCCTTCAGACCATTACTTGGGGATATTGGTTTTTTTGACTTTAATTCGGAAGCAGATCTAGAAAAGATCACAGAAAGAACTGCTGCCGTAATTGTGGAAACCATTCAGGGAGGTGCCGGAATAATTCTTCCAAAGGAAAACTATTTAAAAAAACTGAAAGATCGTTGCGTTGAAGTTGGCGCTTTATTGATCCTGGATGAGATTCAGCCTGGATTTGGGCGCACGGGTAAACTCTTTGGTTTTGAGAATTTTGACATGGTTCCCGATATCGTAGCTATGGGTAAAGGAATGGGTGGCGGAATGCCTATTGGGGCTTTTTCGGCTTCCACTGAAATAATGGACAGTCTGAGCGATAATCCGAAAATGGGCCATATCACCACCTTTGGAGGCAATCCTGTGATAGCGGCTTCGGCATTGGCTACCTTAAAGGAAATCACCGAAACTGACCTTATGGCAGAGACGCTTCAGAAGGAAAAATTGATTAGAAAAACGCTGGTGCATCCGTTGATTGAGGAAATTCGGGGTGTTGGCCTTATGCTTGCCCTCATCCTCCCTTCAGAAGAGATTGTTAATAAATTAATCTTAAAGTGTAAAGAACGCCAACTAATTCTTTTCTGGTTGTTGTTCGAGAAAAGGGCCGTAAGAATCACCCCACCGCTTACAATTTCAGAAGAAGAAATCCTGGAAGGATGTGGCATTATTCTTGACGTAATGGAAAATATTAATAATTACGAAATAACCTGTTAATTAATTTGTTAACAACAATATAAATTTTTGGGGTTTTCTTTCATATTCATTTATAATTTTAGAACAGTAGAAATCCCGTAATCCCCAGTCTATGCAATTAAGCCATAACGACGAAAACCATTTCTCACTTACCCGTTTTGAATCTATGTTAAAGACAAACGATGTTTTGTTTTTCGATTCCAACGAATTTGAGAATATTATTAACTTCTACCTGGAAAACGGTAAAATAGCTTTAGCCAAGAAAGCAGTGAAGCTGGGATTGGCACAGCACCCAAGTTCTACCAACCTTAAACTCTTTAAGGTTGAGATTCTTGTTTTTGAAGACAAACTGGATCTGGCCGATGGGTTGCTAAGTGAACTTCAGGATTTGGAAGCATCCAACGAGGAGATATATATACAAAAAGCACAGATATTTTCTAAAAGAGACGAACATTTAAAGGCAATTCAAATGCTCGAACTTGCTCTTGAAAACACCCTGGATGAAGCAGAAGTTTTTTCGCTTATCGGGATGGAATATCTTTTCCTGGAGGATTTTGAGAACGCCAAGTACAGTTTTATGAAATGCCTGGAAGCCGATGAAGAAGATTATTCGGCTCTTTATAATATTATGTACTGCTTTGATTTTCTGGACCAGAAAGAAGAGGCTATCGATTACCTGAATATGTACCTGGATAAAAATCCATACTGCGAGGTGGCATGGCACCAGGTAGGAAAACAATATTTTGACCTGAAAGATTATCAAAAAGCACTTTCTGCTTTTGATTTTGCGATAATTAGCGATGATAATTTTATTGGTGCTTACCTTGAAAAAGGAAAAGTTCTGGAGAAGCTTGGCCGTTATAATGAAGCCATAGAAAACTACAAGATAACCCTGGAATTGGACGATCCCACTTCCTTTGCTTATTTACGAATTGGAAAAAGCTTTGAGAAACTAGGTTTAGATGAACTCGCTTTAAAGCATTACAAGCAGTGCGTACACGAGGATCCCTTGCTGGATAAAGGTTGGATCGCAATAACCGATTTCCATATCAGGACAAAGAACTTTCAAAAAGCCCTTTATTACATCAATAAGGCTATAAGTATAGACGAAGAAAATGTTCTTTACTGGAAACGCTTTGCCAAGATAAATAATCGTTTGAAACTTTATGAAGAGGCAGAATACGGTTACAAAAAGAGCCTTGAATTGGGCAATTATGAACTGGAAACCTGGATTAAACGCTGTGATATTCTTATCGATTTAGGGGAATATGGAATTGCTATCAACAATCTTAATCAGGCTTTAGAATTTCATCCGGATTCGGCAGAGATCGAATTCAGGCTTGCGGGATTATATTTCAATCTAAACGAAGGAGAGAAAGCTTATTATCACCTAAATAATGGTCTTAAGCTGGATGCTGAATATTATATTATAATCGAAGAACTTTTCCCAAATATCTTTCAACGTAAAAGCGTAAAAGAAATTATAAATTCCTTTATAAACCTCTCTTAGTTATTTTGCTAACTTTGGACGGAATTTATAATTTTCGAGGATGCAGAGAAGCTTTTATGATTACCTCACTATAAGCTTAAAAGGGATGGCAATGGGAGCAGCAGATGTTGTTCCCGGAGTCTCAGGCGGAACAATAGCTTTTATTTCCGGAATTTACGAAGAACTTATCTCCACCATTAGTGGCGTAAAACCCTCTTTGATAAAAACATGGAGAGTCGATGGCTTTAAAGCGATGTGGAAGGAACTTAACGGCCCATTTATTATCGCCCTCTTTACCGGTATTCTTATTAGTCTTTTTACTGTAATGAGACTGGCCAATTATCTCCTTGAAAATCATCCTATTCTTATCTGGTCTTTCTTTTTTGGTTTGGTTGTAGCCAGCGTTTGGTATGTAGGCAGCCAGATTCCCAAATGGAATTTTAAGGTTTTGCTATCGATGTTAATAGGAGCTGCAATAGCTTTTTATATTGTCTCCTTACCACCAATGGGAGCAAATACCGGAAGTATCTTTATTTTTCTGGCCGGCGCCATTGCAATTTGTGCAATGATCCTCCCGGGTATTTCCGGAGCTTTTATTCTTGTTTTACTGGGGGCTTATAAAACAATTACCGAAGCAGTTCATGATTTCGATTTTAAAACCCTGGGGATTTTCGCAGTAGGTGCAGTAGTTGGATTACTAAGCTTTTCTAAGTTATTAAAATGGCTTTTTGTACACTATACCAGCATAACTCTTGCCGTACTAACAGGATTCATAGCGGGTTCCTTAAATAAAATATGGCCCTGGAAAATTGTTCTGGAAAGGGAATTTTACGGAGACAAAGAGGTTATTTTAAAAGACGCCTCAGTATTACCCTGGAATTTTGATGGGGATCCTAAAATACTTGCTGCGAGTTTATTAATGTTGGCGGGCTTTCTTCTGATATTCCTCCTGGAACGCTTTGCCAGTAAAAAACCCGAACAGGAAAATGCAGAAGACTAGAACCCTTACCGATAAAGTACTGCTGGTGCTTAAAGGTTTGGCAATGGGTGCCGCCAATAAAGTTCCCGGAATTTCGGGTGGCGTGGTGGCCTTTGTGGCCGGGTTCTATGAGGAGTTTATTTATTCGCTTCAGAAGATTAATCTTAAAGCTCTAAAGTTGCTTTTAAACGGCAGATTCAGAAGTCTGTATCAATATGTAAACGGGAGGTTTTTAGGTCTTCTAATTCTGGGAATGCTAATCAGCTATTTTAGTGTTTCTAAGCTCCTGGACATCCTCATGCTGGAATATGAGCTTTTTGTTTGGGCCTCTTTTTTCGGGATGATCATCGGTTCTATTTACTACATCAGCAAGGATTTTGAAGAATGGAGTTCGCGCAGCCTGGTTTTTGTAGCAATAGGCATAATGGCGGGGATTGCTATCAGCTTTTTAGAACCCGCAAAAGAAAACGATAATCTCTGGTTTGTATTTTTCTGTGGTATGGTTGGCGTATCCGGAATGACGCTGCCGGGACTGTCGGGGTCGTTCATCCTTATTCTCCTTGGGAATTATGTGCTATTACTGGTAGACTCGGTAAACGCACTTTACGATACTATTACCGATCTTTTTCTACTGGATTTTAGTTTTGTTGATAATGCTGAAAGGATGCGGCTTCTAAAAGTAATGATGGTCTTTGCCCTTGGTTCTCTGGCAGGATTGGTAAGCTTATCCCATCTCCTGGGATTTGTGCTGAAACATTATAAAAAAGACACCTTCGCTACCATCATCGGTTTCATTACCGGATCACTTGGGGTGGTTTGGCCGTGGAAAGAAAAGATATTTGAAACCGATGCAGATGGAAATATCCTGATTGATAGTGCCGGAAATAAAGTACTGGATAATTATGACAGGTATCTACCCTCTTTTAATACTTCGGAAACCTGGCTTGCCATCTTTTTTATCTTTATTGGGATCTCCCTGGTTCTTGGACTTGCATGGTATGAAAAGAAAAAATCTCAAGTAAAACACACAGGATGAAAATCTACGGCCTTGTTGGAAAAAACATCGATTATTCTTTTTCAAGATCCTATTTTGCTGAAAAATTCAAGAGAGAAAATATACCCGCAGTCTACAAAAATTTTGATCTGACAGACATCAGTGAATTTCCTGAAATTTTAAAGAACAATCCCGGAATTTCCGGCCTGAATGTCACCATCCCATATAAGCAAGCCGTGATTTCTTACCTGGATAAACTTGCTGAAGAGGCTGAAAGAATAGGGGCTGTAAATACGATTAAAATCGAAAAAGATGGAAAATTGACCGGTTACAATACCGATTATATCGGCTTTCAGAAATCGGTTGAAGCATTTCTGAAACCACATCATAAAAAAGCCCTTATTCTAGGTACGGGTGGTGCTTCCAAAGCTATAGCTTATGCGCTGAAGGATCTTGGAATTGAATATCGTTTTGTGTCCAGAAATGCAAGTGTAGGTCAACACGATTATCAAACTTTAAATGAAGAAATTTTTCAGGAATTCCATATAATTATCAATTGTACCCCATTAGGTACTTTTCCCTCAGTTGAAAAATATCCACAAATTCCGGTAGAACACTTAAGCAATTCTCACTTAGTCTTCGATCTTATCTACAATCCCCAAACCACCAAATTAATGGAACTGGCCCGCCATCAAGGAGCAACCGCGATTAACGGACTTAAAATGCTGGAGCTGCAGGCCGAAGCTGCCTGGAAAATCTGGAATTCATAATCACTTTTCGTATAGTTTTTAATCGGTACAAATAAAGACAATTGTTTGTCCAATTTTAGTGGAGTTACTATCTTTCAGCCTAATTAAACTTTGACGAACCTTAACATTGAAAGATATGTCTCAAGAAGAAAATGACAAAAAAGAGAAAGAGCTTTCCAACGAAAACCTGCAGAATACTGAAAGTAAGGACCAGGAAGAAAGCAAGGAGAATGTAAACGAGGAACAATCATTTTCTAAACCTGAAGAAGATAAACCTGAAGCAGAAAAGAGAGCCGAAACAAAAGAAGCACCGAAACAAAGTTCAGAGGATAAAGAAAGTGAACTTGAAGATGCTATGATTGAGGAAGCTTCCTCCAAAAAATCTTCAGCAGACAAGGAGACAGCAGATCGTTTGGATGAGGTTTTGATCACAGAGAAGGAGACTGCCAAACCTGAAGAAAAAGATTCTGAAGTAAAAAAAGCCCCGGAAACAGATTCTGAAGTAAAAAAAGCTCCTGAAACAGATGCTGAAGAAACCTCAGAAGACAAGGATTCTAAAGAAACTTTAGCAAAAGATGAGGAGGAGGATTTGGAAGAAGATCTGCCAAAGACACCCAAGGATGCCCAGGGGGATGTGGACGACGCAGTAGCCGAAGACAGTGAAGACGAGACTACCGGTGAACGCCATAATATTCCTAAAAAGGATTATCATTCTATGAGCAAGGAGGCTCTTGCCGATGAGCTCGAGCATTTGATAAAAACTGAAAAGATTCAGGCTATCAAGGAACATGTAGCTGAAATTCGTGCTGAATTTAATGCTAAGTTCGATGAAGAACTGGAGGAGAAAAAAGAGGATTTTCTCGCCGATGGCGGAAATATCATTGACTTCCACTACTCTACTCCGTTAAAAAAGCGTTTCAATTCCCTGATTTTTGATTATAAGGAAAAACGCAATAAATACTACCAACAGCTTAAACAGGATTTAAATAAAAATCTAAATACCCGACTTGAGATCATCGAGGAATTAAAGGGTTTACTTGGTGTGGAAGAAAACATAAACACTACTTACAAGCATTTTAAAGAGCTTCAGGATCGCTGGAAAGTAGCAGGTCCTATTCCGCGAGATCAATACAATAATGTTTGGAATACTTACCATCACCACGTAGAGAACTTCTATGATTTTCTTCACCTGAATCGTGAGTTCCGCGACATGGATTTCAAACATAATCTGGAACAGAAGCTAAAGGTTATAGACCGCGCAGAAGAATTGCTACAGGAAGCCGACGTTAATCGTGCTTTCAGGGAGTTACAGATGCTTCACAAAATGTGGAAGGAAGAACTTGGTCCTGTTGGAAAGGAATTCCGGGAAGAGATCTGGGAGCGCTTTAGTGCAACTACCAGAAAAATACACGATAAGCGCCAGGAGTATTTCAGTAAACTTGATGAAGAATTTGAAGAAAACTGGAAGAAGAAACAAGAGATCATAGAAAAGATCCGACTTATTGCAGAGGACAATTATACCACGCATAACAAGTGGCAGCAAAAGATAAAGGAAATTGAAGCACTTCGGGATGAATTTTTTAAAGCAGGGAAAGTTCCACGCAGCAAAAATGAAGAAACCTGGAGCCAGTTCAAGCAGGAAGTAAGAAAATTCAACCGCAATAAGAACAGCTTTTATAAAAACCTGAAAAAGCAGCAATACGACAATCTCGAGAAGAAAAAGGAACTTATTAAAATCGCTGAAGACAACAAAGACAGCGATGATTTTAAAACGGTAACTCCTTTGATGAAGAAGATCCAGGCCGATTGGAAAAAGATAGGTCATGTGCCGCGCAAAGACAGCGACAAGGTATGGAAACAATTCAAGGCTGCTTGTAATCACTATTTCGATAGGGTTCACGCCAACAGGAAAGAAGAAAACAGTGAAGAGTTTGAAGCTTTCGACAGGAAAAAAGAAATCCTGGATAAACTTAAGGCGCTGGAATTAAGCGGCGATAAAAAAGAAGATCTACCAAAAATCAAGGAATTGATTGCGGAATGGAGAGAAACAGGTAAAGTTCCCCAGAACAAAAGATTCATAGAAGGAAAATTCAATAAAGCTCTGGACCAGGTTTTCAACAAGCTCGACATGGATAAAACCAAAGTGGAGATGATGAAATATGAGAACAAGATTCAGGCTATCAATGACGCTGATGATGACAGGAAACTCCAAAATGAGCATTATTTCCTCACCAAAAAGATAGAGGAAACCAAAGCGGAGATCCGCCAACTGGAAAATAATCTCCAGTTCTTCTCAAATGTTGAAGAGGATAATCCGCTGGTGCAGGAGGTTCACAAAAATATTGCCGATCACAAGGCACAACTTGAGGTTTGGCAAGAAAAATTACGTAAGATCAAATCTCTGTATTAAATTTTTTTCGGAATGGATTGCATTCTATGTGGTGCGGAGACCAGGACATTCCGGAAAAGTAAAAAGCGGGAATTTGTAAGATGTACCAATTGTGGAGGCATCCAGCTTTTACCTGAATATTACGTCGCAGAGGATATTGAAAAACAAAGATATCTTACTCATAACAATGACGTGGAAGATCCCAGGTATCAGCAATTTGTTAGTCCCATAACTTCCCGGGTTCTGGGTGAATTTTCATTTAAACATACAGGGCTGGACTATGGATGTGGTACCGGCCCGGTAGCTGCCACCGAATTGGAAAAACATGGCTATTCCGTCGCGCTTTATGATCCTTTTTTCCATTCGGATAAGGGTGTTCTGACAAACTCCTACGATTTTATTATTTGCTGTGAGGTTATGGAACATTTTTATGAACCGACAAGGGAATTCAGGGAGCTTTCTGGTAAATTAAATCCCGGTGGAAAACTTTATTGCAAAACCTCTTTATACTCTGAAGACATCGACTTCGACAACTGGTATTATAAAAACGACCCCACTCACGTATTTTTCTATACAGAAGAAAGCCTCATCTGGATTAAAGAAAATCTGGGTTTCAGCAGGGTAGAAATAGAACCGAAACTGATCGTTTTCAGTAAATAATTTAAAGGGTTTTAGCCTCATTCCAGAAGATATCCATTTCGGCCAGCGTCATATCTTTTAGGGCTTTATTCTGTTCTTTTGCTTTACTTTCTAAATACTGAAATCTCTTGATGAATTTTTTATTGGTACGTTCCAGGGCGTTTTCAGGATTCACCTTCAGAAAGCGGGCATAATTGATCATAGAGAAGAGCACATCTCCAAATTCAGCTTCTATTTTCTCCTGATTATGAGCATTGACCTCGTGTTGTAACTCTCCTAATTCTTCCTGCAACTTTTCGAAAACTTGTTGGGGCTCCTCCCAATCAAAACCAACTCCGGCGACTTTATCCTGTATGCGGTTGGCTTTCACCAAAGCCGGCAATGAGGCAGGCACCCCTTCCAGAACACTTTTTTTCCCTTCCTTTAGCTTAAGATTCTCCCAGTTTCGCTTCACCTCCTCTTCATCGGCTACTTCTACGTCTCCGTAAATATGAGGGTGCCTGGCAATTAATTTATCGCAAATACTATTTGCGACATCGGCTATGTCAAAGGCCTTTTTCTCCCTCCCTATTTTCGCATAAAATACAAGATGTAATAAAACATCACCCAGCTCCTTTTTCACTTCTTGAAGGTCATTATCCAGAATAGCGTCTCCGAGTTCGTAGGTTTCTTCTATAGTTAGATGTCTTAAGGATTCCATAGTCTGTTTCCGATCCCAGGGACACTGTTCACGGAGTTCATCCATAATAGTTAAGAGGCGATCGAATGCTTTAAGTTGCTCTGCTCGGGAATTCATAGTGATTTTTTGAATTTGGGTAAAAATAGAATTTTTAAGACCAATGCTCAAGCCTGAGCTGCTAAGATCTCAGAAATTAGAGATAAAAAAAAGGGAAGCTTTCGCTTCACTTTTTAATTTATGTAGTATAACAGGATGTAAAAGTCTTAAGGAATTTCTATAGTTTTTCTTAAGCCGGCTGCTTCCTTAACTTTCCTTAGTAGAAGAAATTTTTCCTTATCTATTTTAGGTATTTTATATTTTATCCTTAAATGGTAATTTATCTCTCTTTCCTTTGCATAGAATTCTCCATTAGAAGAATCAAATCCCCCGGATGCAGTATATGCGATACTGATTATTTTAGAGTTAAATAAACTTCTTAGCTTTAAAGCATCCCTTGTATTAAGCTTATAATGCCTAACCAGTTTCCGTAATCCAGTAATATTAAATACAACCTCTTTTTTCATAATTCCAATATTTAGTCTTAAACACTGAACCGATATGACGATTATACATCAGGAATTTATTCATAGAACATGGGATTCATTTTAACAAAGTAGGCACTCGCTTACCTATAAATTTACAAAATATTCCTCTGGAAATTTATAAAAACAACCTAAACAAATATTAAAATTATTGTTTATGTTTAAGGTTGAAAACATTGAAAAATATCAATTAAATCTGGTTTTAAAAGTATATTCCAAGCTTTTATAAAAGGACAGTATAAGTAGCGGTAAAACTTAAATATTTATTTCAGTAATTCAATTACCGCAAAAACCGGCCTATGATCAGAAGCGTATTTTTCATCAATTACTTTATAATCTTTTACCCTGAATTTTTGAGCGGGATGAGTAAAAGCTATAAAATCAATCGCCTTTGTGGGCTCAATTACAGGAAAAGTTGGAGGACAACTACTGCAGGTTACTTGAAAAGCCGATTGTAATAGCTCTATGGTTTCAGAGCCCGGAACAGCATTAAAGTCGCCAGCCAGAATTATTGGCAGATTCATTTCTTCGGATATTTCCAGAATTCTCTCAAGTTGCCGAATTCTACTTGCTGAATTTTCTTTATAGTCTAAATGTGCACTGGCGAAAACAATCTCATTTCCTCCGGGAAGGATTATTTTCCCGGTAGACATCACCCGGTCTTCTGTATCTGCATCCGGTTCATTAGGTAACTGGTGAGTGCTTCCTTCCATGATTGGATATTTGGAAAGTATTGCATTTCCATATTCTCCTCCGTCATAATTAATCGCCTTTGAAAAATAAAAATACATATCCAGTTTTTCTGCAATCAGGGCTGCCTGATTTCCTTCTCCAGAACGCTCCGTGCCAGAGTCTACTTCCTGGAGCGCTACCAAATCTGCATCCTGGTCCCTTATTACGCGAACAATCGCATCTAAATCTATAGAATCTGGCTGTGTAGGAGGATTGGAATGATGTATATTATAAGACATGACTTTTATTTCCTCTATATTCCTGATAGTATCACTTGTTACAGGTCCAGCGAAACCGAAACTAGTCAGAAAGAATATACTGAGAAACAATAGTATATTGGGAACATTCAGAACTCTCATAAGAAACTTTGTTTTTTGAATTTGTCACTACTGCTTTTAAAAGAGGTAATTATTGGATATTTAGCCAAAGGAGAATAAAAACAAGACTTCTATTTTAATTATTGAAACCGGTTTTACTTCTGAATCTGGGCTTTTTATATAAACCAAGGTAATATTCTACCAGATAAAAAATAACGAAATAATACATATCTTTCTTCGGTGTCAATATCTTTTTATTAAAATCAAAAGTAAATGGCAATGAAAATTTATCCCTCCTGATATTTAAGCCAGATTGGAAGTATTGCATCCAACAGTTATCCTTTTGAAATTGCCCTTTTCTTGAGTACCTTTAGTTAGTTAGCTTTAAAACTTTATGAAGGGGATTAAGTCTGCCTGTAACCTTTAACAGGAAATACTATGAGAAAAATATTAATGGGAATATTTATCGTTATGATCTTCAATAATCCAGTAAATGCTCAAAAACCTGCATCTGTTGAAGGAAACGTAAATAACCTACCGGTCAGGGAATATACTATTACTATCAACCAGGAAATGGTTGATATAGGAGGTAAAGAAAAAATGGGGATGACTATTAACGGTGGAATTCCAGGCCCCACTTTAAGATTTACTGAAGGAGAATATGCTGTAATTCATGTGAAAAATGAAATGGATGTGGAAACCTCAGTCCACTGGCACGGCCTTCTTCTTCCCAACTTTTTTGATGGTGTGCCATACCTTACTACACCTCCCATAAAAGCGGGTGAAACTTTTACCTATGAGTTTGAATTAAAGCAAGCAGGAACTTACTGGTACCATTCTCACACAGGATTGCAGGAGCAGGACGGGGTCTATGGTTCGTTTGTTATTGAAGACCCTGAGGAGGATCTGGATTATGACGAAGATTTGGTTCTTGTTCTTGCTGACTGGACTTTCGAAAAACCAACTGAGGTTTTAAGAACCCTAAAGCGTGGTCTGGAATGGTATGGGATCAAGAAGAATACAGTGGTACCGCTAAGTGAAGCTATTTCAAAAGGTGCCCTGGGTGCGCAACTCGACTTCTGGAGGCAACGGATGGAGGGAGTGGATATATCTGATGTGTATTATCCGGCCTTTATAACCAACGGAGCAACTTCACGGACTTACCCGGATTTTCAACCGGGTGAAAAAGTGAGACTTCGTTTTATAAATGCTGCAGCCTCCACACAATTCTGGTTAACTTTTGGAGGAGAGAATGATCCTCTACTCGTAGCCGCAGATGGCCTTGATGTAGTACCTGTAGCGCGGAATAAAACTTTTATTGCAGTAGCCGAAACTTATGACTTCATAGTTACTATTTCGCAAAGCGGGCAGCTTGAAGTAAGAGCGACAGCTCAGGATGGTACCGGCCAAACTTCAGCATTCCTTGGACAAGGGGAAAGTATAAGTGCTCCGGAAGACTTACCCAGACCAGATCTGGTTAAAATGATGAAAGAAATGGCAGACATGGATATGAAAATGGGCGCTCCTGCTATGAAATTTAATCCTGGAAAAGAAGAGCCGGAAAAATTGATGGCAAAGTATGGAATGCAGATGGATGAAATGGATCACGGGAAGATGGAGCATTCACAACCTGCCACGGACAGCCTCAAGGACAGAAAAATGAATCATGAAAACCACGAGGAAGCCGATATGAATAACGATAAAGATAGTAGCAAAATGCCCATGGAAGGAATGGATTCCGAAGAAGAAATGAAGGATATGAATATGTTCGCTGAATTCAATTACGATTATCTTAAGGCGCAGGAGAGCACAGCATTCTCTTCTGATCGACCGGTAAGAGAGATCCTGTTAAATTTAACCGGAAATATGCAGCGTTATATCTGGAGTATGAATGGGGTACCTTTATCTGAAGCTGATAAAATAGAAATTAAACAGGGAGAGGTTACTCGAATAACGCTGAATAATCTCACCATGATGCACCATCCCATGCATTTGCACGGTCATTTCTTTAGGGTCATAAATGAAAATGGTGAATATTCTCCTTTAAAACACACCTTGAATATCGCTCCTATGCAGAAGGTAGTAATTGAATTCGATGCCAACGAGTATGGGGATTGGTTCTTTCATTGTCACATCCTTTATCACATGGACTCGGGGATGGCAAGAGTCTATAGTTATGGAACTCCAAGAGATGAGCGTATGGAGGAGCACCCCCTTACAAATCTCACCAATAAAAGTAACCATTTCTTTACCTGGGGAGACATTGATGTTGCCTCCCATATGGCTGAATTTAACCTGATTTCTTCCAATATACGAAATCAGTTTACTGCAAGAGGAGAATATGGATGGAATGAAAATCTAGAAGCAGAGCTTACTTACGAGCGCTATTTAAACGATTGGTTTCGGGTTTTTGGCGGTCTTAATCTGGAAAATGAAAACCACAACAGTATGGAGGAAATTTCAACAACTGCCATAGCAGGGATAAGATATTTCACCCCTTTTATGTTTAATCTGGATGTACGCTTGGACAATAAATTGCGTCCACAAATAAGCCTTAGCAGAGAGATTTTGGTTTTCCGAAGAATTGCTGTTTTTGCCGAATATGAATTCCAGGCCGATTTCGGATGGGTAGATGACCTACCTGAAGGTGATAATTTAGAAAAAGAGGAAGTCTTCCAAATTGGAGCAGAATATTTCCTTTCAAAAAGCTTTTCAATAATGGCTAGTTATGATAACAGGTTTGGTACCGGCGGCGGCTTGTCTGCCCGATTTTAAAATTTTGGAAAGCTTTAGACCTGGTTTTCATATTTAAATTCACCCCTTTTACAAGTCCCTAAATAAAAAATATTCAAAAGTAAAAATATTAGATGTCTGGAGTTTTTTTAATTATTGGAATCATCTTATTGTTAATAGCAATTCACGACTTTTTTTTCACCACTCTATCCGGTAGTGGTATCGGCTTCATTTCCAGGAATATTTCTATTATATCTGATAAGATAATTCAAATGTGTGTGAAGTTCTTCGGAAGAAAAGCATACAATTATAATGGATTATTCGTGAACCTGATGATCCTATTTTCCTGGCTGCTCCTGATTTGGGGTGGACTCTTTTTAGTTTATACTTCTCATCCCGAAGCCATCACTAACAGCAGTGGCAGAATTGCAAATCATTGGGAGCGGCTTTATTTTACGAGTTATACCCTTTCCACCCTTGGAATGGGAAATTTTAAACCCTCTACTCCAATATTTGAGCTGGTGACCGGTGCTTTTTCTTTTTTTGGTTTTATTTTCTTCACAAGTTCGATGACTTATTTCCTTTCTGTTTCAACTGCGCTTGTAAATAAAAGATCACTGTCTAAAAGCGTATACAATATGGGAGAAAATCCCCAGGCAATTGCAAACAACATTTTATCATTTGATTCTTCCTTCAGCAATCAGCAAATCTCAGAACTACAAAAAATGATAGATCGACATTCTGTTAATCACCACGCATATCCAGTTGTTCATTTTTATAGACAGAATAAGAAAAAAGATAGTTTTGGTATTAATATAGCAAGACTAGATGAGGCAGTTACAATTCTCCTGAATTCCAGGGATGGGAAAAATTTCCAGGAGGAATTAAATTTGCTACGCTCTTCTTTATCGGGTTTCTTCGAAGATATGCAGGAGAATTTCTCTTCAAACCTGTCATCAGAAAAAGAAATGGCAGATTCATTTAATTTCCCCTATCCAGATTCTAAAAAAACCATTAAGAGCCTTCAAAAACGCAGGCAAATTTTAGGAGGCTTACTAAAAAGTGAAAACTTTACCTGGGAAGATGTTTTTTCTAAAAGTTAGGATGCAAATAAGATTAGCACTGTGGTTTTAACAAAAGTATAACTGACATAACTGAAACATTATGAGTGCATTACTTAATTTTAAGAGACCAAAAAATTAAGATTATGCCGGAAACAATCTGGAGGGCAAAGGCTGCAAAAACCAAATACCCCTCCCTAACCGAAGATACTGAGGTAGATATTGCCATCGTGGGTGGTGGAATAACAGGTGTAACCACTGCCTATCTACTTTCCAAATCAGGACAAAAAGTTGCATTACTTGAAAGCTACCAGGTAGGTTGTGGAACTACAGCCGCCTCAACGGGTAATTTATACACCATGGTAGATACCCGACTACATCATGTTCAGGCAAAATTTGACAATGAAACTACCGCAGTCGTAGCAAAATCCCGTTCTGCAGCGGTAGACTTAATAGAGAGTCTGGTAAAGAAGTATGAGATCCCTTGTGATTTTAAACGCCAACCGTGGATCTTATACACCGAATCCGGGGAAAAAGATGAAACCATTAAAAAGGAAAAAAAGACTCTGGAAAATTATGGACTGGACGTTCAGGAGCTAAATTCATTAGCCTTGCCTTTTAAAACCGAACTGGCTATTAAAGTAGAAAACCAGGCCCAGTTTAACCCTTCTTCATTTGTTACCGGACTCGCAGAAAAAACTGAAAGTGAAAATTGCAGGATCTATGAAAATACTCCTGTACATCATATTGAAAAAGGCGAACCTCATGTCTTACATACTCCAAATGCCAAAATAAAAGCATCTAAAGTGATCCTGGCTACTCACACTCCGAAAGGGGTCTATGCCTTACAAACGGCAATTTACCCTTACCGGGAATATGCCCTGGCTGTAAAATTAAAATCGGGAGAATATCCGGAAGGAATATTTTGGAGTACCGACTCTAAAACACATCCTTCGCTGCGTTCATATGAAACAGAAGAAGGGAAATTCCTCATTACCGTAGGATATCACCATAAAGTGGGACAGGAAGATCCCGACAAAGATTATTTTGGGGATCTGGAGAAAAACTTAAGGAGAAACTACGATGTTGAATCAGTCGTATACAAATGGTCTGCGCAGCATTATAAATCTTCTGATGGCTTGCCTTTTATTGGGGAAAGTACTGATGACAATATTTTTGTAGCCACCGGTTTCTCTACCGATGGACTTACCTATGGAGTGGTATCGGCAATGATCTTCAGAGACCTTCTCACCGGAAAAAGCAACAATTGGGCAGAAGTTTACAGGGCTAAACGTTTTACCCCATTAAAATCAGCCAAAACCTTTATAAAGGAAAATCTAAACGTAATGGGAGAATATCTGAAGGATATTCCGGGAAAAGAAGATGCAGAAAGATTTTCAGAAATTAAATCCGGGGAAGGGAAGATTGTAGAAATAAAAGACGAAAAGCTGGCAGTTCATCGTAATAAGGAAGGAAAACTCCATGTCTGTTCTGCCGTTTGCACCCATATGGACTGCATTGTGAATTGGAATAATAATGAAAAAACCTGGGACTGCCCCTGTCACGGGAGCCGTTTCAAACCTACAGGAGAGGTGATTGAAGGTCCGGCTTTTTCCCCACTGGACAAAAGACAAATTAATTCCGAGAAATAAATATTATGGTAATCACAGCAATTATTCTTATCGGTCTCGCCATTTTGATAGGAGCCTACCTGTTAAAATTCGTTTTAAAGGAAAAACATCCTCCCAAAGCCATTGTCATGACACATGGAGCTTTTGCAATCCTGGGAATATTGGTCTTACTTATCTATGCTCTAACCACTGAAGAACACCATAAACATTGGGATAGTTTTGTTATATTTTCAGTGGCTGCCATTGGGGGGTTGTATATGGTCTCAAGAGATATTAGACACAAAAGCGTGCCCAAGTGGGTGGCGATAGTACATGCAGGGATTGCCCTTTTCGGATTTGTATGGATATTAAGCCATGTTTTAAAAGAATAAGCATAAAATCCTGGTTATACTTAATTGGGTCTAACGTTTACAGGCTTTCAGCTAAGGCTGTGATTTTCTCACACTAAACCTCCGGGAACTTTTTGACTTTTGGCAATTTTGACTTTCCGAATGCTATTAGTAATAACCCAAGAATGGTGATAAGCCCTCCTATAATAGCAATGGTTTCGGGGAACTGGCCAAAGTATAAGTAAGCCCCGAATAAAACAAAAAGTCCCTTTGTGCTGTTAATAATTGCTTTTTGAGATAAGGGTATATACTGTAATGCCAAATATCCTGCAATAACCGTTAAAAATGGGCCCAGGGAAGCACCTATGAAAATATTCAGCAAGGGTTTAGACCCTATAATTAAAGATTCGTCAGAATATACTAAGCCCATAATTGAAAATATAAGTAAAAATAAACTTCGGTTGGTGGTCAATATGATGGGATTGATATTCTGGATATTCTTTTTAATAATCAGGGCGCTAACCCCCATAAAAGCACTGGAATACAGCACGTATTGAGTACCATCAATAAACATATCACTAATAGCAGAGTTACCTTTATAACTTATCACAAATGCGCCTATTACGGCAAGTGTCATTCCCGTAATTTCCCGGAAGTTAAATCGTTCTTTCAAAAAGAAGAAACCCAGTATGATAATAAAGACAGGTGAAATATTTCCAATAAATGATGTTATTGCCGGGTTGGATATGGTATGTATTGCCTTAAAAAAGAAATAAGTTCCTATAACCTCAATAATACCAAGCAACACCAGAATGCCCAAGTTTCTTCTGGCAAATTGTGTAATTGATCTGTAAGTTTTTTGAGTGCAACCATAAAGAAATATCCAGGTTAGTCCAAAAGCAAACCAATACACCCCAAATTGAGGTAGACTAACCTCCATAAGAGCGGCTTTACTGAATATATATACGTTGGAAACTGCAATTACAGAAACAAAAGCAAGTAAAACTCCTTTTAATTTACCTGATACTTTCACGGTATAAAGTTACGACCTTCGCTTCGAGGTATATGCAACAATTGTTGCTCAACTTCCTTGCTTTTAAGAAAAATTGGAGTTGGAAATAATACACAAAGACCTATCCCGGCCCGTTAGGGATTTTATGAATTAAAAAAGTTTAAAAAGCGAAATGATCACTACTAATTACCAGTTCAAAATCTCATTACCTATAACCACTTTAATTTTCCTTCCTCGATATATTGAAACACATACCGCGGAATGAGTTTCTTTGGGCCTTCTGAAATCAGAATCAAACAGTTCCACTTGCATGTAATAAAGCTCCGGGAACAATAACAATTAACTTCACGTATAAATTCCACAATTCACCATCAAACAGCTAACGACTTACCTATCCTGTTCCAACTTTTCTCAATTCTCAAAACTAAACTCAATTTTTCCGAAAAAAATAATACTTTAGAGCTCCGGTTCCGGAGATATTGTTAGTGGAACCTTTAAAATTTGATTATAATTTAAATTTTCTAACATGAAAAAATACCTCGCAGCCTCCCTGCTCGCCCTGGGTTTTAGTTGTAATTCCAACGACAATAATAAAGAATCCGCGACAGTTCAGATAGACCAGGAATCCCTGGCAGAGCACATCGAGACCCTGGCTTCTGATGATTTTATGGGCCGCATGCCTTTTACTGAAGGCGAAGAAAAAACAGTAAACTACCTCCGGGACGAATTTTCCAAATTGGGGGTCTCTCCCGGGAACGACGGAAGTTTTTTCCAGGAAGTTCCCCTGGTAGAGATCAACGGTACTGCTTCAGAAACTATGAAGATCTCCGGAGAGGGAGAGGATTTTGAGCTGGAATTCTTTGAGGAATTTGTGGCACTCACCCTAAAACCCGAAGAGCAGGTTAGCCTGGAAGATAGCGAACTCGTATTTGCCGGTTATGGCATTGTAGCCCCGGAATATGACTGGAATGATTATGAAGGTGTAGACTGGGAAGGAAAAACAGCGGTAGTCCTGGTGAACGATCCCGGCTTTGCGACCGGAGACAGCACCCTTTTCAAAGGAAATGAGATGACTTATTACGGTCGATGGACCTATAAATATGAGGAAGCAGCCAGGCAGGGTGCTGCCGGGGTGATCATTATCCACGAAACGGAACCTGCATCCTACGGCTGGAATGTGGTACAATCGGGTTGGACCGGCCCACAGCTTAACCTGGAAAGCGATGCCCCTGTGGCCGATGTGCAGGGATGGGTTTCCCAGGGAGCGGCGGAAAAACTTTTTGAAGCCTCCAGCATTGAGAATAAGAATTACAATGAACTGGCACTTAGCGAAGACTTCGAAGCCACGCCAATGGGTATTAATGCTACGGTAAGCATCACCAACGAAATAGACCGCAACACTTCTAAAAATGTAATAGCCGTTGTGGAAGGATCAGAGCGGAAGGATGAATTTATTTTCTACACTGCTCACTGGGACCACCTGGGGATTGGAAGGCCCGTAGACGGGGATTCCATTTACAACGGCGCTGTAGACAACGCCACCGGAACAGCAGCCCTGATCTCCATTGCTGAAGCTTTTAAAAAAGGAGAACAGCCAGAGCGTTCCATAGCATTTATAGCGGTGACTGCCGAGGAACAGGGATTACTCGGATCTGCTTATTATGCTGAAAATCCTATTTTTTCGCCGGAAAAGACCGTAGCAGTAATCAATATAGATGCGCTGCAAAGTCCGGGGAAAATGAAAGATCTTACCATTACCGGATACGGACATTCTGAAATGGATGAATACGCCAAAGAAGCTGCTCAAAGACATGATCGTTATATCATTGCGGATCCTGAAGCAGAAAAAGGCTTCTTCTACCGCAGCGACCACTTTAATTTTGCTAAAATTGGTATTCCTGCCCTCTATGCCTCCGGTTCCTATGAAGGCTTTGATATGAGCGCTGAAGAGGTAAAAGAGCTGAATGATGATTACAGTGCCAACAAATACCACCAACCTTCAGATGAATACGATCCTGAAACAACAGAATTAAGCGGTGTACGCGAAGACCTGCAGTTATTCTATGAAATAGGCCTGAAACTGGCAAATGAGGATTATTTCCCTAAGTGGTATGAAGGAAGTGAATTTAAGGCTGCTCGGGAGGATAATTAATTTCGTCTTCATAAATTTGATAGAAAGGTATAAGGCGTGCAAATGCATTCAGGATAATAGTAATAGATAATGAAAAAATAGCCATCCGGGGCCTCCTCCCGGTTAGCACAAATTAAAGTCAAACCGATACTTTTTAATATGGGAGCCTGGAATGTCAAAACAGTTAATGGAACTGTCTCATTTTTGAGTCGGTTTTCCATAAGAATCAGAGATAAAAACGATTCAACTCATAACAGCTTTGCACTATAAGGAAAATGCCGAAATTTTTTAAAAAACAAATTAGGGTAGTTTAAGGTTTAGATAAAAATAACAAAGCCCTTATTGGCTCTGGCCCTTCGGGTTTCAGCAGAAATCTCCATCCCAAAACAAAAGCCCGCTAAACCCCATCTTGAAGACACTAAAATATTTGAAATCCATTTTAGATAAGATACTATTCTGAAATTTGCATTGAAGAATAGAAGTTAACCTGCCTTAATACTTCACAAGTTATTTCTTAAATTAAACAGGCTAACGGAAGTAACGAAAGTATCCCCGGGAGCATGGAAAATTAGTTTCCTGCTTATTTTGAGTTTCTCTATAATTTCTCTTAAATACGGATTGATTTATTGAAATTTATCCCTTTTTAAAATGCGTAGCGCTACCGTAAAATAGTTCTGCGCTTTCCATTATAGTTTCTGAAAGCGTAGGGTGCGGATGAATGGTAAGGGATAAGTCACTTGCGGTACTTCCCATTTCTACAGCCAAAGCAATCTCAGAAATTAAACTACCTGCATTTTTTCCGGCTACTGCTCCTCCTAAAATTACTTCAGACTCAGGATCTATTAAAAGTTTGGTGAAGCCTTTATTTTCTCCAATAGCAGCTGCCCTTCCAGAAGCCACCCACGGAAATTTCACAATTTTAACCTTCCTGCCTATTTCTTTTGCTTCATTTTCAGTGAGTCCACACCAGGCGAGTTCAGGATTGGTGAAAACAATAGCCGGGATCACTTTAGGATCATAGGCGGCTCCTTTCTTCCCTGCAATTACCTCAGCAGCAATTCTACCTTCATGACTTGCTTTATGAGCCAACATTGGCTCCCCGGTTATATCCCCTATCGCAAAGATATGCTCGTGGTCTGTCCTGCGTTCAGCATCTACTTCTATAAATCCGTTTTCATTTGGTGAAATCCCAAGTTTGTCCAGACCCAGATTTTGAGTGTTTGGCTTTCTTCCTACAGCCACTAAAACGCAATCAAATTTTTTGCTTTTCTCATCATTTTTGCCTTTTAAGAATACCTTTACACCCTCTTTGGTCATTTTTACTTCTTCTACTTTAGTTTCGAAATAAACATTTTTAAAAGGCTCTTTTTTTTGAAATATTTTTATCAAATCACGATCTGTTCCAGGTAGAAATCCAGGGGTCATTTCAGCTACCGAAACTTTAGTTCCCAAACTGGCATAAACGCTACCCAGTTCCAGGCCTATGTATCCCCCACCAATCACCAACATCTTTTTAGGTATTTCTTTAAGTTCCAAAGCATCCGTGGCATCCCAGATTTTTTTATGGTCTATCTCAAGGTTAGGCAATTCCATTGCAGAAGAACCTGTAGCAATAATCGCTTTTTCAAAACTTACTTTGAATTTTTCTCCTTTTTCAGGACTTACTTCCAATTCATTCTCACCGGTAAATTTAGCTTTGCCCTGTACGTATTCTATTTTTCTGGATTTGCTTAATTGACCTAATCCGTCAGTAAGTTTCTTCACCACACTTTCTTTCCATTCTGCAATTTTTTTACGATTTATTTTTGGTTTTTCAAACTGCATACCCCATTCAGAAGCCTTCATAGCCTCTTCTTTGGTTTTTGCTAAATGCAAAAGCGCCTTAGAGGGAATACAGCCGCGGTAAAGACAAACCCCACCTGGATTAACTTCGGGATCAATGAGCGTGACTTTTATTCCCAGATCAGCTGCGTGAAAAGCTGCTGCATAACCTCCGGGCCCGGCCCCGATAATCACCAGTTCTTTTTTATCATTTTTTGCCATCGTTCCTTATATTTTTAAGATTAACCCAATAATGCTTCATATGGATCTTCAAGGGCTTTTACCATCCAGTTCATAAATGAGGCGCCATCTGCCCCGTCTATTAAGCGATGATCGTAAGACAAACTAAGCGGAAGTATACTGCGAGGTTCAAAATTATCGTCTATATAAACCGGCTTGATGCCTGCCCGGGATACCCCCAGGATCGCCACCTGCGGATGATATACTATTGGTGTGAAATTAGTACCCCCAATACCACCTAAATTAGAAATGGAAAAATTACCACCCTCCATATCTTCATTTGAAAGCTTTTGATCCCGTGCTTTTTGAGCTATTTCTGAAATTTCCACGGATAAGTCTTTAATACTTTTTTGATCGGCATTTTTTATGACTGGAACTAATAAGCCTTCATCTGTAGCCACCGCGATATTAATATTTACATATTTTTTAAGGATCATTTCCTCCTTTTCTATATCTATGCTAGCGTTAAACATTGGAAATTTGTGCAATGCTGTGGCTACAACCTTGGTTAGGATAGCAGTGAGGGTAAGCTTGCCTCCGGCTTCTTCAACTTTCTCTTTGTGATCCTCCATATAACTTTCAATACCTGAAATATCGGCCTCCCCAAATTGAAAAACGTGGGGAATAGATTGCCAGGATTCCAGTACATTTTTTGCCGTGGTTTTTTTAATATTGTTCAGAGGCTTTCTTTCTACCGCTCCCCATTTGCTAAAATCGGGTAGTTCAAGTTGCACGGTACCGGATCTTTTACCGCCACCTTCTTTATGGCTTTTGACATCTTTTTCGGTAATTCTGCCACTCTCCCCGCTGCCTTCTATTTCCTGAATGTTTACTCCCAGTTCACGCGCCATGCGGCGTACGCCAGGGGAAGCATAGACTTCCTTTGAAGATTGTTTATCGGTAGGCTTATCTTTTTCAGATTTCTCAGATGATTTTTTCTCCTCATAATCCTTATCCTCATCTGCGGATTCATCTTTACTTTCATCTTCATCTTCCTCCTCAGCAGACTTTTCTTCGCCTTCTTTTTTTTCTTCTGATTTATCTTGCTTGTCTTTTGTTTTCTTTTTCTCTTTTTCTTCTGAAGTTTTATCTTGCTTTTCCTCTTTTTTCCCGTTTTCTTCTTCTTCCGAAGCTTCTTTTTTCTCTTTTTCGTCGCCTGACTCTTCATTTTCTTCTGAACCTCCTTCAGCTTCTTCAAGGATAAGAATAACATCTCCTACACTCACCTCATCCCCTTCACTCACCTTTATTTCTTTAACCTTTCCCGCAGAAGTAGCAGGAATTTCGGTTGAAGCTTTATCGGTTTCTACTGCAATCACTCCCTGACCTTCTTCAATTTTGTCACCTTTAGAAACGAGGATTTCAGAAACAGTCGCAGTATCTACGCTTTCTGATATTTGCGGTATTTTTATTTCTTTTGCCATAACTAGATTTTTATGCAGTTCTTGGATTGATTTTTTGCGGATCTATATTTAATTTTTTAGCCGCTTTTTTTAATTCTTCCAGGCTGATTTGTTCCTGTTTAGCCAGACCATAAAGAGCTGCATAAGCGATATGCGCTGCATTGATTTCAAAGAATCCACGAAGCGCTTCCCTGTTATCACTTCTACCAAAACCATCGGTTCCCAAACTTATAAGCTCACCTGGAAAATAAGCGGCCAGACTTTCGGGAAGTGCTTTTACATAATCTGAAGCAGCCACAAAAGATCCTTTTTCATCTACTAATTGCTGCTCTATATAATTCAATTCTTTGTTTACCTGAGCCTTCAACCTATTGTTGCGTTCTGTATCAATGGCATTGTCATATAATGCCTTATAGCTGGTTATACTCCAAATATCGGCACCAACATCAAATTCTTCTTCCAGGATTTGCGCAGCTTCAGTCACTTCCTTCATAATGGCGCCACTACCAAATAAATGAGTCTTTCTGGTTCTTTTACGTGTTTTAGAATTTTTGAATTTATAGAGGCCATTAAGAATTGCTTCTTTATCTACATCTTTAGCCATTTTGGGCATTGGATAGGTATCGTTACTAATTGTGACATAGTAGAAAACACCTTCTTTATCTATATACATCTTTTTAATTCCTTCTTCTACAATTACCGCAAGTTCATAAGCAAAAGCGGGATCGTAAGCCCTTAAATTAGGAAATGCCAGGGCGTATAAATGACTTTGACCGTCCTGATGCTGCAAACCTTCTCCCGGAATACTGGTTCTTCCCGCAATACCTCCCATTAAAAAACCTTTTGCACCGGCATCTGCAGCGGCCCACATTAAATCCCCGGTTCGC